>DASSZC010000101.1:0-9609 GCA_035702925.1 Gemmatimonadaceae bacterium
GGCTTGAGGTACTGCACGCCCTTCTCGAAGAACTCGCGCTGCCGCTCGACGATGTAGTTCATGACCTTGAGCATCGTCTGCCGGCGCTGCTCGATCGCCTGGATCATCCAGTTGGCCGAGTTGAGCTTGTTCGAGATGAACTCCTTGTTCTCGCCGTCGAACTTCTTCTTGTCGCGGGCGATCTCCTGGTACGTGCGGCTCAGCTTCAGCCGCGGGAAGTTCACGTCGTTGAGGAAGATGTGATACTTCCCGTCGATCTTGTCGACGATGAGGTCCGGGATGATGTAGTTGTCGCTCCGCTCGCTGTAGATCAGTCCTGGCTTCGGGTCGAGCTTCGCGATCTCGTCGGCCGCGCGCTGGACGTCGGACGGGCTGATGCCAAAGCGCTTGGAGATCTCGCTCCAGCGGTGGTTGATCAGCTCATCGTAGCAGTCGCGGACGAGGCGGAAGGGGACCGACTGCTCGAGCCCCGCTTCGCGCAGCTGCAGCATCAGGCACTCGCGGAGGTCGCGCGCGCCGACCCCCGGCGGATCGAGGCTCTGGATGACGCCGAGCATCTCCTCCGCCTCTGACATCGTGTACAGCGGAACGTCGTCCATGTCGCGGTCCGATTCCTCGGCCGCCTTCTGGATGACGTCGTTGACGCCAGTGAGGATCTCCTCGAGCGAGCAGGCGAGGTACCCGTCGTCGGCGACGTTGCCGATGAACTCATCGGCGAGCATGCTCTGGCGGGGGCTGAGCTCGAGCAGCGACACCTGGTCGCGGAGGTATCGCCGAGATCGCGGGCGCTGACGGTGACCGGCTCGTAGTACTCGCGCTCCTCGTGCTCTTCGCGGCGTCCCGCCGTGTCGAAGCCGTCGAGGAGGATCTCCTCCCAGTCGATCTCCTCCTTGTCCTTCTTCTCCGCTTCCGCCGGCGTTTCCTCCGCTGGCGACTCGTCGGTCTCCTCTTCCTCCTCGTCCTCGACCATCTCGAGGAAGGGGTTGTTGAGAAGCTCCTGCTTCAGGTGCTGCTGGAGGTCGAGCAGGGGCATGTAGAGCAGGTCCATCGCCTGGTACAGGCGTGGATTGATCTTCAGCTCCTGCTTGAGCTGCGTATGCTGGCCAAGTCCGGGTCTCATGCGGCACCTCCAGACGCGGCGCTCGGGCCGGGGTCGGGTTCCTCGGCGAAGCGCGCGCGCAGTCTCGCGGCGAGCGTCGGCCCGAGGTAAATGTCCGCGACCGTGTCGTCGAAGACGAGCTCGCGCACGGTGCCGGACACCTTCACCTGTCCGTCGAACATGATGTAGGCGCGGTCCACGATGTCGAGAGTCTGCTCCACGTTATGATCGCTGATCAGGACGCCGATGCCGCGATGGCGAAGCCCGGCGACGATGGTCTGGATGTCATGCACGGCGATCGGGTCGACGCCAGCGAAGGGCTCGTCGAGCATCATGAATTTCGGCTGCGTTACCAGCGCGCGGGTGATCTCGAGTCGGCGGCGTTCGCCGCCGGAGAGCGCGTAGGCCTTGCTGTGCCGCAGGTGCTTGATGCTCAACTCGTCGAGGAGTGCCTCGAGCCGCTGCTTCCGCTCCTCCGCGGAGAGCGGAAGAGTCTCGAGGATCGAGAGGATGTTGTCCTCCACCGACAGCTTGCGAAAGATCGAGGGCTCCTGTGAGAGGTACCCTACCCCCCGTCGCGCGCGGCGGTACATCGGCATCGTCGTGACATCCTCGCCGTCGAGCAGGATGCGCCCTGTCAGCGGCTGGATCAACCCGACGATCATGTAGAAGGTCGTCGTCTTCCCCGCGCCATTGGGGCCGAGAAGCCCGACGATCTCCCCCTGTTGCAATCGCAAGGCCACGTCATTCACGACGCGGCGCCGTCTATACATCTTGACGAGGCCCTCTGCCTCGAGGACACTGGTTTTCGCGCTCGGCGTCACAATCGGCGTCCCGCGCATCGGGGTGTGATGCTCCCCGGTCTGGCGGATCATTTCCGACACGGTGCTGCGTTGCGGCGCCAGCTGGGCCCAGAGCGCCGGGGCGACGGCGATGCGCGCGCCTGGCTGGACGAGCCCCTCGCCAGGCAGCTTGATGACGCCGTCGCTGAGGAGCCGCGGCAGCACCGAGGACACGAGGTGGTGACGCACCTCGTCGAGCGACAACCGGCCCGCCTCACGTTCGGCGTCGCGCCCTTCCTCGCGCATCGCCGCGAGGTGGTCGTCGCGGTACTTGAGCGTCAGGCTATCGAGATCGGTCGTGCCGTCCTCGCGCGCGCTGCCGAAGAGCGCATGCAGCGCGAGCACGAGCGAACGGTCCGCGGATGCGTACTGGTCGAGGAGCGCCTGCACGCGCTCGGGGAGCTTGCCGTTGCTCATGGTTGCTGTTTCCTCACTGTCGAACTGTCACCGCTGGCAGCGGCGGGTGCTCGAGCGACCACTGGCTCGACGTAGACACCCGATGCCTTCTCCGTGACGGTGACGCGCTGCACCTGCCGGTTGGCGAGAGCGACCGTGATCGCCCTCCCCCGCACGTAGTTGATCGCCGGCTTGTCGAGCGGAGCGCCGGCGACCGCGATGTGGTAGAACGATTGCGCGCCCCCGCGGGCGACGAGCTGCACGAGCTGCGGCTTCGACGTCGTATCCTTCGCCGCGAACACCGAGTCGAAGCTGGCGACGACCGTGTCGCCGCGCAGCCAGTCGCGCTCCTTCACCCTGATCTTCGTCGAGTCGGGATCGCTCTGGGCGAAGGCATGCCTGACGGCGAACACCTGCCGGATGCGCTGGCCCGGAAGCCGGACGTCGAGGGAGTCCGCGGTGATCAGCTGCGTCGGCGAGATGGCGCGGGCGCCATTCGCGCCCCATGCGTACGCGCGTTCGAGCTTGTTCGCGGTAACCCGGAGGTCGATGGTATCGGCGCGAAGGTCGAGGTCCTCGCTGATCGCGTTCGCGTTGCCGAGGGAGACGACGCGCTCGAGCTGGCGCTGCCGGGAGTAGACGTCGATCGTCGTGCCGCTCAGCTTGAAGGGGCGCTCCGCCTTCCCCTCGATCACCGGCCCGCGCATCAGCCGCGCGAGCTCCGTTCCCTTGTCCATGAACGCCGAGTCGCCGATCGCGTGCAGGTCGGGACGCGTGATGTCGACGCTGCCGCCGGCGTAGACGAGGCTGTCGGCATCGACCGTGACCCGGTCGGCCTTGATGTCCACGGGTGGCTGCTTCTTCCCCGTCGAGTCGACCTGCACGAGGCTGATCGTCGGGCGGCCGTTGGCGATCAGCCGCGTGCTCGGGCGGACGTTCGGCACGGCGCGATAGTATTCCGCGCGCGGACCGCGCAGCGTCGTCCCGCTGGGGAGGGTGGATACGACGTCGCCCTCGGCGAGGAGCCGTTCCTCGTTCTTCCAGTAGGTCATCCGGCGCGAGTCGACCTTCGCCCGCGGCTCGGTGTAGTGGACGTTGCCGATGAGGTAGAGGACGGAGAGGTCGCCGTAGTACTCGGCGCTGTCCGCCTTCAGGGTGTTGTTCTGGCCGACGCACGAATAGGTGACGCCGCCGCCCTGGTACGCGTTGTACTGGCCGCTCGGCAGCTTGTTCAGCGTCGACCGGGCCCCCGACGAGGACTCGAACTGCAGCACGCAGCGCTGCGGCTCGCCGCCCTGCCCGCGCGCGCGCGCGGGGACGCAGAGGGCGAGCGAGGCCAGCGTCAGGCCTAACGCGCTGGCGGCGGCGCGGCTGGTCACTGCCCGGGAATGGTGACGCGGCCGGTCGAGCCGCTCGTGGTCTTCAGGATCCGGACGTTGTTCATGTTCGGATCGGAGACGAAGCCGACCCCGGCGACGCGGCGCCCCGGCTCGGTGAGCACGAAGGCGCTGTCGCTCGAGATCTCGTTGCGCACCTGGTCGAAGCGGAGCTGCGGTGTCGTCAGGCGTCGGCCGTCGGTCGAGACGACGACGACGTCGCCGCGCGCCTCCATGTTCCCCTGCGTCCGGTAGGTGCCCTCTTTCGACGTGAGCACCGCGCTCTGCGCGCCCTCGGTCGTGAAGAAGTTCGTCTTCACGGTGCGCATCTCGACGCGGGTGTTGTCGTCGAAGAAGTAGGCGGTGTCGCCGAACAGCTCGGCGCGCATCAGCCCCTTGTCGGTGAGGATCGCGCGGGCGCCGAACATCACCTGGTCGGCGCTGTCGGCCATCGGCGATGAGGCGGCGGTCGGGGGCTCCTTGTCGCGCTTGCAGGCGCTGCTCAGCGCGACCAACGCGGCCCCGGCGGCGAGCATCAGGCGGCGCGCGGTCATGCGACCCTCGCCCGCATCAGGTCGTGCAGGTGCGCAACACCAACGATCCGTTCGCCCTCGTCAACGACCGGCATGGCCATGATTCCGTGAGTCTCCATTCGATAGACGACAGCGCTCGCCAGCTCGTCGCTGCGCGCGACCTTCGGCGTCCGCGTCATCACCTCCGCGGCGCGAACCGCGAAAACGTCCTGCTCCCGCTCCATCAGCCGCGTCAGGTCGCCAGCGGTGACCACGCCGAGCACGCGCCGGCCGTCATCGACGACGACCGCGATCCCGCGCTTCTCGGCGAGGAGGACGATCGCCTCGCGCATCGTGTCGTTCGTCGAGAGGAGGGGCAGGTCGCTATCGATCATCACTTCGGTGATCGGCGTCGTCAGCTGGCGGCCGAGCGAGCCACCGGGGTGCAGCCGCGCGAAGTCCTCGCGTCGGAACCCCTTCTCCTCGAGCAGGGCGACCGCGAGCGCATCGCCTAACGCGAGGGCGGCGGTGGTGCTGGTCGTCGGCGCGAGGTCGTGCGGGCAGGCTTCCTCCTTCACCCACGCGTCGAGCGAGACGTCGCAGGTGCGGGCGAGCGACGACGAGTCGTTGCCGGTGATCGCGATCGTGCCGACGCCGAAGCGCTTGAGATGCTCGACGAGGGGAAGCATCTCGTCGGACTCGCCGCTCTTCGAGATGAGGATCGCGACGTCGTCGTCGCCGACGATCCCGAGATCACCGTGCACGCTCTCGACCGGATGCAGGAAGCTCGCGGGGGTGCCCGTCGAGGTGAGGGTCGCGGCAATCTTGCGGCCGATGAGCCCCGACTTTCCGACGCCGGCGATGATGACGCGACCGTGGGAAGCGGCGATCAGCTCGACCGCCTTCACGAACGAGGGTCCGATGCGGCGCTCGACTTCGGCGAGCGCCTCGCGCTCCATCCGGATCACGCGCCGCCCGCGCTCGGCGATGTCGGTGCGGCTCATCCCCGAACCTCCGCAGCGGGGTGCATCCGCTCGCTGACGTAGCGGTCGGTGACCTCTTCCCACTGGCCGCGCGCCTTGAGGAGCAGCTCGGCGAACTCGCGAACCGCGCCGTTGCCGCCGCGCTTGGTGAGGTGGACCTTGCAGATCGCCCGGATCTCGGGCACCGCGTTGCCGACGGCGACCGGAAGCGCGACCTCGCGGAGGACGCTGACGTCGGGGAAATCGTCGCCGACGAACGCGGCCTCGGCGCCGGTCAACCCATGGCTGTCGAGGATGCTGCGGAACGCCGGAAGCTTCTGCGCAGTCGCGTCCTGGACCACGGCGTCGACCTCGAGCTCGTGCGCGCGATGCCTGACGCTCTCCGAGACGCGGCCGGTGATGATCACGACCTTGATCCCGGCGTCGCGAAGGAACTTGATCCCGAGGCCGTCCTGGATGTCATAACGCTTGAACTCGACGCGATCGCCGTCGGAGTCGCCGAGGTAGATCCCACCGTCGGTGAGGACTCCGTCGACGTCGAGGCCGACGAGCCTGATTCGCTGTGCGAGCGCGGCGTCGATCATTGCGATCCCGCCCGGACGAGGTTCCACAGGTCGAGCGCACGATCGACGAGGTCGTTCAGCTTGTCGAGGGGAATCATGTTCGGCCCATCGCTCGGCGCATGCGCGGGATCCGGGTGCGTCTCGAGGAAGATCCCGTCGGCACCGGCGGCGATCGCGGCGAGGGTGAGCGGCGGAATGAACTCGCGCGCGCCACCACTCGCCCCGCCCTCGCCCCGCCCGGGCTGCTGCACGCTGTGGGTGCCGTCGAAGATGACCGCCGAATCGCAGGCCGCCCTCATGCGCATGAACCCGCGCATGTCGACGACGAGGTCGCCGTAGCCGAAGAAGCTTCCCCGCTCGGTGACTGCGACTTCGATCTCGCCATTCGCCGCGCCGCGCACCTTTCGCACGGCGCCGCGCATCCCCTCGGGGTGCATCCACTGTCCCTTCTTCACGTTCACCGGCTTCCCCGTCGCGCCGGCTGCCTCGAGGAGGTCGGTCTGCCGGCAGAGGAAGGCGGGGATCTGCAGCACGTCGACTACGTCCGCCGCGGGCGCACACTGCTCGGGAAGATGGACGTCGGTGAGGATGCGCATCCCGGTCGCGGCCTTCACCCGCTGCAGCGCGCTCAGCCCCGCCTCGAGCCCGGGGCCGCGCGTCGCACCAGGATTGGAGCGATTGGCCTTGTCGAAGCTCGCCTTGAAGATGATGCCGCCGGGGACGCGCTCGGAGAGACGCGCGAGGTGCTCGGCGACGCGCAGGTTCAGCGCGTCGTCCTCGAGCTGGCAAGGGCCGGCGATCATGAAGAACGCGTCGCGCGGGAACGCGGCGGTGGCAGCGGGCGCGAACGAGGGGCTCGTGCGGGGCATGATCAGCGAGTCGCCTCGGCGACCATCGGACGGCGATCGTCGATGCGCGTACGCTTCGACTTCGCGGCCGCGGCGATGAAGCCGGAGAAGAGCGGATGCGGGCGCGTCGGGCGCGACTTGAGCTCGGGGTGGAACTGGCAGCCGATGAACCACGGATGCTGCGCGAGCTCGACGATCTCGACGAGCGAGCCGTCAGGCGACAGCCCGCTCAGCTTCATCCCACCGGCGACGAAGCGATCGCGGAAGCTGTTCGACACTTCGTAGCGATGGCGATGGCGCTCGCTGATCTCGGGGACGCCGTACATCTCCGCCGCCTTCGATCCGCGGGCAAGACGGCAGGCGTACGCACCGAGGCGCATCGTGCCGCCCATGTCGGTGACGTGCTGCTGCGTCTCCATCAGCGAGATCACCGCGTTGCCGCACTCGGGGGCGAACTCGGAGGAGTTGCTGTCGTGGATCCCGAGCACGTTGCGGGCGAACTCGATGATCGCGACCTGCATCCCGAGGCAGATGCCGAAGAACGGGAGACCACGCTCGCGCGCGGAGCGAATGGCCTCGACCATCCCCTCGACGCCGCGGACGCCGAAGCCTCCGGGAACGAGGAGCCCGTTGTACTGCGAGAGGATCTCGTCAGCGCGGGCATCGCTCGTGAACAGGTCGCTCGAGACCCACGAGATGTCGACCCCGACATCGTTGGCGATGCCACCGTGGATCAGCGCTTCCTGCACGCTCTTGTAGCTGTCGGCGTAGTCGGTGTATTTGCCGACGATGGCGATGCGGACGCGGTCGCGCGGCTCGACGATGCGCTGCACCATCGACTTCCAGTGGGTGATGTCGGCCGGCTTGCCGCCGAGGCCGAGCCGCTCGACGACCCACTTGTCGAGTCCCTGATCGGCGAAGGAGAGCGGGATCTCGTAGATCGTCGGCACGTCGCGACTCTCGATCACCGCGCCGAAGTCGACGTTGCAGAAGAGCGCGATCTTGCGCTTCACGTCCTCGGTGAGCGGGCGCTCGGTGCGGCAGATGAGGATGTCGGGCTGGATTCCAATCTCCATCAGCTCGCGCACGGAGTGCTGCGTCGGCTTGGTCTTCACCTCGCCGGCGGCGGCGATGTACGGGACGAGCGTCAGGTGGATGAACACCGCGTTCTCGCGGCCGATCTCCTGGCGGAACTGGCGGATGGCTTCGAGAAACGGGAGCGACTCGATGTCGCCGACGGTGCCCCCGATCTCGACGATCACGACGTCGTTGTCGGGGGCGATCCGCTTCATCGCCGCCTTGATCTCGTCGGTGATGTGCGGGATCACCTGCACCGTCGAGCCGAGGTATTCGCCGCGGCGCTCCTTCGTGATGACGTTCAGGTAGATCCGCCCCGTCGTCACGTTGTTCGCCTGGGAGAGCGCGCGATCGAGGAAGCGCTCGTAGTGGCCGAGGTCGAGGTCGGTCTCGGCGCCGTCGTCGGTGACGAAGACTTCGCCGTGCTGGAACGGCGACATCGTGCCCGGGTCGACGTTGAGGTACGGGTCGAACTTCATCATCGTCACGCGCAGCCCGCGCTCGACGAGCAGCCTGCCTAACGACGCGGCGGCGATGCCCTTGCCGAGCGACGAGACGACGCCGCCGGTCACGAAGATGAACTTGGTGGTCTGCTTGCCCGGCGTGTCCATCAGCGTCGTCCCCGTGAGAAGTCTTGCCATTGCGCGCCTGCACGCGCGAGATCGTCTTCCGTGTCGATCCCGCCGAGCGGCGGCTCGTCGATGAGCGCCACGCCCATCGCGATCCCGGCGGCGAGCGGGCGAAGCTGCTCGAGCCGTTCGACCTGCTCGAGCGGATGCTGCGGGAGCCGCACCCAGCGCGCGAGTGCGTCCCTCGTGTAAGCGTACACGCCGATGTGCTGGCGTACCAGCGCGCGAGCGAGCGGCGCGTCGTGCTCGTCGCGAATGAACGGAATGCTGGCGCGGGAAAAGTAGAGGGCGCGTCCGTCGTCGGCGGTGACGACCTTCACGACGTTCGGCTGCGCGAGGATTGCGCGGTCGGCGTGGGCGGCCGCGGTCCCGAGGGGAAAGCGTCCGCTCGACACCATCTCCGCGGCGCCGAGCACGGCGTCGCGCGGGACGAACGGCTCATCGCCCTGGACGTTCACGATCGCATCGAAGCCGCGATACTCGGCGAGCGCAGCGACCTCGGCGACACGATCCGTCCCCGACGGGTGGTCGTCGCGAGTGATGACGCATTCGGCGCCGGCGTCCCTGGCCGCGGCGGCGACCTCGTGGCTGTCGGTCGCGACCACGCAGCGATCGGCGACCTGCATCCCCTGGACGCGCTCCCAGACGCGAACGACGAGGGGCTTACCGGCGAGGTCGCGGAGCGGCTTTCGCGGGAGGCGAGTCGCGCCGAGGCGGGCGGGGATGACGGCGAGCATCATCGGCCCGGGGGGCGAAAATGGCGACGATAAAGGGCGCGCGTGGACGCAAATTTCACGCCAGCGAATATAGTGTCCGGCCCGGCCGGGCGCAAACACTATCTGGGCCGCAAGGCGGCGAGGGTCTGCGGAGCGAGCCCGGGCGGGCGAAGCGCCCGCAACCAGCAGCGCTTACCGGAACACCGACAGCCCGACCGAGAAGTTGCTGCGCCGGGACGCGGGGTCGATCAGGTAGTCCACTCGGAGGAAGCTGAGTGCCAACCTCGCGCCGACGTTCTGTTCGAGGGTCGGCAGCTTCCCCGCCCCAGCCCCGCCGGTGATGTAGCGGAGGGTGAAGGTGGGCGAGCCGAGGTACTTGATCCGGAACCGGTCGACGGGGATGATGTAGCGGCCCTCCGCCCAGAACAGCTCGTCTCCCCCGAACTGCAGGAGGTCGAAGGTGGGCAGGGTTCCCCCCCCGCCGATGTACGAGTAGCGCTGCGGGGGCGCGGTGTCGCCGGCGGTAATGATCGCGTGCGATTCGACCTGGACCGACTGGGTGCTGAAG
>DASSZC010000555.1:0-6950 GCA_035702925.1 Gemmatimonadaceae bacterium
TGAAGCTCACCGTGGAGAGCAACGGCAAGAAGGCGGAGCACACCTTCGAGAAGGTGCTCGTCGCCGCTGGCCGCGCGCCGAACATCGAGAACATCGGCCTCAAGGAAGCGGGCGTGCAGCTCACCGACCGCGGCTTCGTCAAGATCGACAAGAAGATGCAGACCTCGGTGCCCGGCATCTACGCGATCGGGGACGTCGCCGGGCCGCCGATGCTCGCCCACAAGGGGGAGCGCGAGGGGATCGTCTTCGCCGAGTTCCTGTCCGGCAAGCACGCGCACGAGATGGACTACGGCAACATCCCCGGCTGCACGTACTGCCACCCGGAAGTCGCGTCGGTCGGGCTCACCGAACAGGCGTGCAAGGAGAAGAAGCTCGACTACAAGGTCGGCAAGTTTCCCTTCTCCGCCAACGGCCGCGCCCGCACCTCGGGCGAGACCGAAGGCTTCGTCAAGATCATCCGCGACGCCAAGTACGGGGAGATCCTCGGCGCCCACATCGTCGGCGCGCATGCGACCGAGATGATCCACGAGCTGGTGGTCGCCCGCACCAACGAGTACACCGTCGAGGAGGTGGATCTCGCGATCCACGCCCACCCGACGCTGTCGGAGGCGATCGCCGAGGCGGCGCTCGACTCGTTAGGCAAGATGATCCACGCGTGAACCGCCGCCGTTAGCCGTTCCTTGATGCAGCATTCCGCGCGCCAGCTCTGGGTCGTCCGCCTCGGGACAATGCCCTACGGCGAGGCCCTCGAGCTCCAGCGCGCGGCCGCTCGCGCCCGGATCACGGGCGCGATCCCGCAGGACCTCCTGCTCCTCGTCGAGCACGAGCAGGTCGTGACGATGGGGCGCACGGCGAAGCAGCGGAACCTCACTGCGTCGCCGGAGCTGCTCGCTGCGCGCGGGGTGCAGCTCTTCGAGGTCGAGCGTGGCGGCGACGTGACCTATCACGGGCCGGGACAGCTCGTTGGCTACCCCATCGTCGACCTGAAGCGCCACAAGCAGGACCTGCACTGGTACCTGCGGCAGGTCGAGGAGGCGCTCATCGTCGCGATCGGCGAGCACGGACTCTCCGGAGAGCGCAGCGCCGGGTACACGGGTGTCTGGACGCGAGGGTTGGCCGGGGCCGCGATCCACCCGCCCCGCAAGATTGCTTCGATCGGCGTCCACGCGCGCGATTGGGTCACCTGGCACGGCTTCGCCCTGAACGTCACGACCGAGCTCTCCTGCTTCGACCTCATCGTCCCCTGTGGCATCGCCGGCGTCGACATGACCTCGGTCTCACGCGAGACCGGGGCACCGGTCGCGCTGCCCGACGCTGAAGACGCGGCCGTGCGCGGTTTCAGCCGTGTGTTCTCGCTCGAGCCGGCCGAGGTCCCGGTCGCCGCGCTCGAGCTCGAGCCGGCCATCGCCGACCGTTAGGCGGCGGTCGTCGTCAGCTTGTCGAGCAGCGCCGGCAGCGCGGCGTAGTCCACCTTCGAGTTGTGCCGGCGGTCGAGCGGGATCCTCACGCGGTCGATGATCCGGTCGAGCATCGCCCAGCGCAGCCCGTCGGCAAGCGCGGTGCGCTCCGCCGGCGTGAGCTCCTCTTCGACGAGCAGCATCCGCTGGCCGCGATGCCCCGCGAGGACGGTGCGCCGCCCCGGGATGACCAGCCGTGCCGCGCACTCCACCGCGAAGGGATGGAGCTCCCCCCGCCCATCGTGAATGGTTGCGGCGACACGTCCGAGCAGCCAGAGCCGCCCGCTCCCGTCGAGATACCCGGCATCGCCTGTCCGATGCCACACGACGCCATCGACTCTGACCTTAGTTTCCGCATCCCCGCGTCCGTGCAGGTAGCCGGGCACGACGTGCTTGCCGCTGACCACGATCTCACCTCGCGTCCCGGCGGCAACGCTCTTCTCGCCGCGCAGGACTGCCTCGAGGGTGACGCGATCGCTGGTCGCGACGGGCACGATGCGAACGGTCGCCGCCTGCGCGGGGTGACCCGCGATCAATCCCGCGCCACCAAGCATCGCCGCGAGCTCGGGGTCGCCGATCTCCGCGCTCGTGACGTGGGCGATCGGTTCCGCTTCCGTCGACCCGTACGCCGCGACGAGCGGGGCGCCGGTGAGCTCCGTCGCCCGCAGCACGAGATCGGGAAACACCGGCCCGCCCCCGGTCACGATCCGCACCCCGCGCAGCTCGCCGGTCCCCGCTTCGCGTGCCCCTTTCACGAGGCGCTCGACCAGCGCCGGGGAAGCGGTGATGCGCTGCACCGCGTTTCGCTCGACTTGGCCCAGCACCGGCGCTGGTGCGAGCCCACCCGGCCATCGCAGGTCGCCCTCGGGAATCACCGACGTCGCACCGGCGCCGAGATTGGTCAGGACGACGATCGGGAGCGATACGAGGTCCCGTTCACCGGTCGCCGCGGCGACGCTGCCTAACGCGTGATGCTGCGCTCTCAGCACTGCATGCGTTCGCACTGCGCCCTTCGCGGCGCCGGTGCTGCCGCTCGTGAACGTCACCAGCGCCGGCGTGCCGCCGCTCAGGGCGGCCGCTCCTTCGTACCGCGGCAGCCCGCGCGCCCCCGCCAGCCGAGTCGCGCCTAACGCGTATCGTGCCGACGTCGCCTTCACAGCGATCCCGCGCAGCGGCGCACTGGCCAGAGCGAGGAGCAGCGCCCGCCCGCTGGCAAACAGCGCCGCCGGCGGCAACTCGCGGCACGCCGCGGCGAGCGTTTCCCGCCCCGCCGAGACATCCACCACCATCGCGATCGCCCCGAGCCGGAAGATCGCGATGATCACCGCGTACAGCTCGGCGGTCGGCGGATGGAAGAGGAGCACCGGAGCCCCGGCACCGATGCCACGCCGCTCGAGAAGGGTCGCGATCCGCGCCGACCGGTCCTCCAGCTCGGCGAACGTCGTCGCGCGATCGCGCCCCGCATGGCGGTCGATCAGTGCGATCGCGTCGGGACGAACCTTCGCCTGCGCCAGGAACAGCTCGACGACATTCTCCATCCCGGTCGGTCAGAGCTCCCGCACGCGTCGCTCGAACAGCGCGTAGCGCCGGATCTCGTGTGCGATGCGCTTGCTGAGCGCCCGCGAGCGATCGTTCGAGACATGCATCAGCGCGTGGATCACTCGCGTGAACCCCAGGCGCCGTGCCTCGGCGTGTGTGCGATCGGCGAGCGCGCCGCCGAGGCCGGTGTACCCGGGAAGCACGGCGAACGTCTTCAGGATCGCGGTGCGCATTGGACGTCCCTGCGCGCGCTCGTTGACGTCCGGCACGCAGAAGCAGAATCCGACCGGGATCCCATCGTGTTCGGCGATCGTCACCAGCGACGGCACCACCGCCGGCTTCGCCGCGGCGTACTGCGCGACGAAGTCGTCCTCCTCGATCGGCGTGTACAGGTACGCGCCGGCGAAGCTGACCCGCGCCACCGAGTAGATCCGACGCAGCTCCGCGTCATATTCGTCGAGGCGGAGGTCGCGCATCACGACGCCGCGTGCCGCAAGCGCCTGCGCTTTTCCCACCCCAGCCGGGTCGACGCGCGACAGGTCGTCGTTCACCGACGAGACGTATTCGCTGTGGCGCTTCCATCCCGCGTCGACGAACCACCGCGGCCACTCGGGCGGGTTCGTCGGCTCGAGGAAGAACGGCGGTTCGATCCCCGCGTCGACGACCAGCCGGTAGCGTCGCCAGGTGTTGCCGTCCATCGGCCCGACTGCCAGTGTCGCGCCGCGCGATCGCAGCGCCTCGCACGCCGTGTCGAGCGCGAGTCGCGCGGCATCCCGGCTCGAGGCGGCGAAGTGCCCGATCGCGCCGAGCGACTCGCCTGGCAGCGTCGGCGCCGCCGTCCACCAGGCGGAGGCGCGCGCCAGCACGACATCGCCGTTCGTCACCAGCCAGGTCGCGTCCGGCGCATGGGCGGCAAGATCGGCCGCCGTCAGGCGCGGCCAGTCCGCGGGCTGCGTCGAGCGCTCGATCTCCTCCGGCCCTCCCATCGTCACGACCTTCATCGCCGACGTCACAGGATGCACAGCGCTCCCAGCGCGGCGGTCGCGAGGCCGATCGTCGCCTGGCTCGTCCAGTCGTGCGGGTTGCCCGGCTTTCCGCAGGGCACGAGCACCACGTAGGTCGCGGCGCCGGCGAGAAGCACCGGCAGCGCGATCAGTGTTCGCACGAGCGCCTCCGGCCCGCCGACGACGAGATATGGGAGGAGCAGCGCCGCCCACCCGACGATCCCGCTCGTCGGCACCGCGATCCGGGCGCGTGTCCGTGGCCGGACGACACGGAACCAGGTCACTCCGACGAAGCCGAGGTTCGCCGCGAGCGTCAGGGTGTAAGCGTAATAGGCCGTTGTCTCCCCCAGCCGATCGGCGAACGCGAGCCAGAGCAGCGCCGATCCCGGCACGGCGAGCACCGCGCTCAGTCGGTGGGGCCGCGACCGGACAAGCTCCACTCGCGGCCAGAGCGCGGTGTAGCTGAGGAAGAACACCAGCGGCGGGACGATCCACCGCCACCCGCCAATCGTCCACGTCAGGTACCCGATGAGCACCGCGGCCAGCGCCGCGCCGTCGCTCAGCGTCCGCCGCCGGCGCAGCGCGATCACGACCACGAAGATCGCGATCGTCATCGCCAGCACGACGGAGAGCGCCCTCGCCGGCATCGGCATGTAGCTCTGCAGGAGGAAGAATCCGCCGACCGGGATGAACAGGTTGTCCAGCCCGCGCCACGAGACCGCCTCGAGCAGCATGACGAGGAAGCCGAACGTGAGGCCTATCAGCAGGCTCTCGGTCCGCCCGACCGTCGTGAACATCAGCAGCGGGACGTGCGTCGCGAAGAAGGCGATGAGGAAGAACGCGATCGAACCTTCCGCGCTCTTGCGATCGCCCTCCATCGTGTCGTAGCGCATCCGCCCGTAGCGCGAGCCGACCAGCGCGGCGAAGGCGTCGGCGATTGTCAGCGTCAGCACCGGCACGACGTACAGCACCGTGTTTCCCGCGGCCAGCCAGAACACCGCCGCGACCGAGACGGGAAACCAGAGGTCTCCCTCCGAGGAGCGGTGCACACCGTGGACGACACCGCCCAGCTCACGGCGCGCGCTCGGCGCGTACCGCAGCAGTAGCAGGACCGTCAGCGTCAGCGCGGCAATGGCCAGCGGCGGCACGATGCTGTGGAACAGCCATGGGTACGTCAGCGCGCTCGCGCCCAGCGCGACATGCATTCCCTTTCGCAGCACCTCGCTGTCCACCTGCTTCCATTTCCCGACCGCTCGCAGCGCGACGAGCACGATCAGCAGCGATCCCGCGATCGCCCCCGTGAACAGCCATTCGTTGGTGGTCGTCGTCATATGACCTCGTCCACGTGAAAGGCCGAATAGAAGAACGCCTTGTCGCGCTCGAAAAGCGCGTCGGATTCCGCGCGCCGCGCGAATACATCGGGCATCAGCGCGGCGCCGCTCCGCGGCACGATCATGTTCCAGTACGCCATCCGCGCTCCGCGCGGGAGCCGCGGCAGCAGCGATGCCAGCAGCGAGCGGTGAGCATCGCTCGACATGTACTCGAAGATGTTGCTGAAGTTGATGCGGTCCACCCGCTCCACCTTAGCGCTCTGCAGCACCTCCTCCATCGGCCGGCAGTGCCACTCGAGACGGTCGAGCCCATCGCGGATCGCCTCGAAGTTCCCGGCACGCAGGGCGTGGGGCAAGGCACCGTCGTGCTCCCCCATCGTGATCCAGTGCAGGTACGGATTCTCCGCTGGATCGAGCTCCGTCAGCGCGTGCCTTACGCGTCCCATCAGGTGGTCCGCGACGCTGCTCTCGGCGTAGGTGAAGAAGCTCGGGTCGCGACCGAGCCTCCCGAGCACTGTCTCCGAGAAGAAGACCCGGAACAGCATCCGCCACGCGTGCGTGTTCCAGCGGTCCTCGTAGAAGCGCAGTCGTCCGCCCTCGTTGCGGTGCTGCAGCAACGCGCGAACCGTGGACCTCCGATGCACGAGCGGCAGCAAGAACCGCCGGAACAGCGCGAAGTAGCGCTCGAACTTTCCCGCGCTCCCGATTCCGGCGCGGACAGCGTCGCTTCGCCCGTCCCAGTAGCCGCGCGCGTAGTCGGAGAGAAGCGCGCGGCAGCGTGCGTAGAGCGCCTCGCGCCGCGCGCTTCGTCGCGAGCCGACGAGCTCGAGGAGCTCCCCATGGCCTAACGTTCGATACGCAGCCACCCGCAGCTCGAGCGCGGCGATCTGCGTCGGGTTCAGGTCGACCGCGATCACCCGTCCCGGTGAGCGCGTGAGCAGCGAGAGGGTGTTGTCCCCCGCGCTGGCGATCGACAGGCAGGTGTCACCTGGCCGGATGTCGAGACCGTCGACGAGGATATCCGCGTCCTCCCAGCATTGGGCATAGCGGAGGATCGTGAATGGCGATGCGGGCTCGCTATGCGGCATCGTTCGCCTCGCGGTCGTCCCCGGGCCGGAGACGGCGGATCGTCCCCGCCCGACCATCCATCTCGACGATGTCGCCCGTGGTGAGCCACTGCGTCAGCCCGGCGATGGAGACGACCGCCGGGATCCCCAGCTCGCGCGCGACGATCGCCGAGTGCGAGAGCAGGCTCCCGCGCTCGACGAGCAGCCCAGCCGCGGCGGGAAACAGCATCACCCACCCGGGATCGGTACGCTCGGCGACGAGGATCTCCCCCGGACGCAGCTCCGCCCCGCGCGGATCGCGCACGACGCGCACCACCCCGCGCACAACGCCGGGGTAGCAGCCGGTTCCGGCGCGCGCCTCCCCGCCCTCCACCGGCGCTGATGCCGGCTTCGCGGCCTGCGCCCACTGCATCCCCTGGTGAACCATCCCGCGGGTCTCGAAGCGATCAGGGGGCGCGTCGGTCGCCTCGTACTGTGCGAACTCGCTCCGCCGCGCCTCGACCAGCGCTCGCAGGTTCGCGCTGGTCGCCGTTCCCTCGACCACGCCTAACG
>DASSZC010000551.1:0-5808 GCA_035702925.1 Gemmatimonadaceae bacterium
CGATGCCAGCGGCCGAGCGGCTCGGCGAAGGCCCGCTGCCGCTCTTCGGCTGTCATCGGGCGGCCGCGCACCACGTCGACGATGAAATCGTAGATCGCGCTAGCCACCGTGCACCATCAGCGCCTGGTATCGATCGCCCACGGTCACCGGTTGCTCGACGGGATGTCCGCCGAGCGTGACCCAGGCGTGCGCCGCGAAGGCGCGAGCGTCGCCTTCGACTCCGACATGGAGCCGCGGGCGGTGGCCGTGCTGGCGCAGCATGGCATAGAGCACGAGGGATCGCGTCAGGCAGCTGCTCGTCCATGGGCCGCGGCCATGCGCCAGCCAGCGGCGCGCGCGGTCGGCGAGACCGTTAGGCGTCGCCTGACCGCGGCCGACGCGCGGCCAGCGATCGCACACCGCGAGCACCGAGGGGAGGGGCAGGACGGCGAGGAGGAGAGGGATGAGCACGACCGCCGCGAGGGCGCCGCCGCGCTCCAGCCAGCGATTCATTCGGCCTCGACGCTCACGAGGCCCTGCTCGGCGAGCGCGGCGAGCAGCTCGGCGACCGCGACCCGTGCGTCGGCGATCGGCACGTCATACGCCGCGGTGAGCCGCGCCGGAATCTCGCCGAGGGGAACGTCCTGCTCGATCAAGCTCCAGATCTCCGCCCCCGTGTCGTTGAGCGAGAAGTAGCGCTTGGTGCCCAGGTGGAGCAGCACCGTCCCGTCCTCGACGGATGCGGAAGCGACCTCCCCGGGGATGGTGCAGCGCGTGATCATGCGAGCGCCTCGAGAAGCACGCCTGCGAGCGAGTGCAGCTCGGCGCGCGTGTGCCGGAGCTGGAACACGGGCTGCGCCGCCGCGTGGCGGAGCAGCTCGAGATGCGGCCGCGCGTACGCATCGCCGAGAATCACCCACGGCGACTGGCGGATGAGCGCGGCCAGGGCGGTGAGCGGCGCCGCGGCTTCGAGCGCGAACGTCGCTCCGCGCTCGATCAGCACGAGCGCCGCGATCGGCGCCGAGCGCGCACCGCGCATGCGCATCGACACTCGATGGCGCGGATCGCCGGCCGCGGGATGCAACGCGCCGTCGTCGATCTCGGGGAAGGCGTCGGCGAGCTGCCGGCTGACGCGAAGCGGTTCCCGCCAGCCGTGGGCGATCAACCCATTCTCCGCGCGCTCGACGATCACTCCGTCATCGCCGAGCACCGTCCACCCCGTGCGGGCGAGCGCGTAGGCGAGGGTCGACTTGCCGCTGCCGCTGTCGCCGGAGAGGAGCCACGCGCGGCCCCGCGGATCGACCACACCCGCTGCATGCACGAGGTAGCGGCCGCGCTCCCTGAGCCGGATGATCGCGCCGACGCGGGCGAGCTCCTGCCTGACGGTGGAGTCGGCACGCTCGTAGCCCGGCCCGCGCAGCAGCCGGCCGGCATCGACCCAGAGCCGCGCGTCGGAGTGGCGGTGGGTCAGGGACGTGCGACCGTCGTGATCGCGGGCATCCACGTCTCCCCACTGCCAGGCGATCGGCGCGGCGCTCATGCCGGTTGCGCGGCCAGCCCCGCCCACGGGTGATCGGGGAAGTCGGCGAGAAATCCCGTCTGTCCATGACGGCGGGCGCAGCTCAGGCAGGGGTAATCGTCGAGCGCGTCGCGCTTCCCGATCTGGTGCAGGCGCGCGCTCTCGCTCGCGTGCTCGCGGTAGCCCGCGGTGGCGCGCGTGAACACCGCCGCGAGGGTCTCGGCGGTCAGGTCGCCGACGATCTTCTCGTTGCCGCTGCCGTAACGCGAGAGCTGGCAGCAGAAGGGCACGCGCCCGCGGGCATCGATGTACAGGTGTCGCTGCGCCATCGTGTCACAGGCGGGACGCGGCTCCGGCAGCGAGGTCCCGTAATCGAGCCCGATCACCGTCGCGCTTCGCGCCGCCAGCGCGCGCACCTCGTCGGCGACGACGTCCCATTCCCACGGGGCGAGGTCGCTCCCGTCGAGCGCGCTCTCCGGCGTCGGTTGCGGGAGGATGAAGTGGAACTCGGCGACGCCTAACGCGTTGGCGAGGACGACCGCCTCCTCGAGCTCGTGACGGCTGTCGCGGGTGACGACCATCGACATCTCGGCGCGCAACCCGCGGGCGAGGAGCGTCGCGGCGGCGAGCAGGGCGCGCCGGAAGCTGCCGCGACCGCGCTGCCTGTCGTGCGTCGCTTCGTTCGCGCCACTGAGGCTGATGCGAACGAAGGTCGGCGGATGGCGCCGGAGGAGCGGCAGGTGTCGCGGGATCAGCCAGCCGTTGGTGACGAAGCGATACGCGATCCCGCGCGCGAGCAGCTCCTCGACCGCCGCGGGGAAGAGCTCGGAGGCCAGCGGCTCACCGCCGGTGAACACCACCGCGAGTGGCTCGAACCCGGTGCTCGCCTCGTCGAGAATCCGGCGGAAGAGCGCGAGGTCGAGGTGATCCACCTGCTCCTGGTGCGAACCCCTGATGCAGTGCGTGCAGTGCAGGTTGCACAGGTTCGACAACTCGAAGGCGAGCGTGAGCGGCCGCCTGGTGCTCACGGGCTGGCGACGCCGATCTGGTAGACGACCGACTCCCACGTCGAGGTGTTGCCGCTCCCGCCCGGCGAGCGCGCCCCGAACATGTAGTAGGCCGACCCGCGCGTCGCCGGGAGGTTTGCGTACAACATCGAGATGCGGCGGATGCCATCGACCCAGACGACGACGCTGTCCGAGCGGTACTTGCGGAGCTGAATGGCGCGAATCGACTTCACGGTGAGCGTATCGATCGTTCCGGCGGTCCCGAAGAACGCCGCGCCGCCGGACGACTTGATGAATCCGATTTCCGCGCGATTCGCCGCCTTGCTGCTGTCGGAGACGAAGACGCCCATCATCTTCACCCCGTCGTCGAGGACGAGCCCCGCCTGCGGCTTCCCGCGCAATCCACCGTTGTCGAGGCGCACCCGGGCCTCGATGTAGGCGTTCGTGCCAGTGCTGATCGAGTCGGCGCGATAGTAGAACAAGCTGTCGCTGGCCCCGGTGTTGGTCAGCGTAAGGCGGGATGCCACCACCGCCGCCGACGCGGTGAGACCGGCGATGCGCCGCCAGCGGGGCTCGGCCTGCGTCTCGGGGAGGGAGTCGCCAGGATACTCGACTCGCCAAGTGGTCTCGTTAGGCGCCGACCACGGCGCGCTGACGAGGACGTCGAAGCTGAAGCGCGTCACCTGCGTGTCGGCCTCGAACACCCATGGCTTGCGCAAGACCGTGGTATCCGCGCCGCCGCTGGCCGGGCCAAGGAGCTCGGGCCAGTACCAGTACGGCTGGTTCGCCAGCGTCGTGAAGGGACGTGAACCGGCGGGGTTCTTCACCGTCACCGTGCAGGTGCACGGTGAGGACGTGCCCGAGACCACGGGAGCGGTGTTGGTGAAGATGTAGATGCCCATCGTGTCCGCGGGTGAAGCGCCGCCTTGCTCGTCGCCGATCCGATAGGTGAGGAGGTTCCGTACCCCGACGTTGGCGCTGTAGGTCTTCTTGCCGCCGACCGGTGCGCTCGTCGCCACCGCCGAATTGTAGATGCGAACCGTCACTCCCTGATCGCCGTAGATCGCCGCGCTCGCACCATTGCCGGGCAGCGACGCCCCGGTCGACGAGACGGGCTCGAACGTCAACGTGCCGCTCGCGACGTCGAGGGTGCCGCGAAGCCGCGCGACGGTCGTCAGCGGGTGACTGGCTGGCTCGAGGGAGCTACCCCTGCCTGACGATGGCGACGGTTCTCCGCAGGCGGCAACTGCGCAGAGCGCGACGAGGAGCGCAGGACGTGAGAATGCCCGACGGGCGGTTGACCGATTCATGGACAGAACCCCTGGCTGCACGGCACCGCCCGCTGGGGACCGCCGTATCCCAGCGCGGAATCGACCCCGACGTCCTGCGGGTATTGCATCTGGGTGAGCGCGGTCAGTGACGCATGCGCCGTCAACGTCGGCGCGACCCAACGACGCTTGGGCGCAGCTGATTCCGACGGCACTGTCTGTCCGGACATGTCGCGTTCCTGTAGACCGATATGCGATTTCCGGCTCGGCGGTAGCTGGAGCGCCGCGCCGATCGCCGGAATTATGACGATTAGAAATCGCTAATGTTGCTGCCGGCGACAAAAATGAGTTGTCGCTGGCGATCGGTCAATGAGGAATTTCTGCAATTCCGCTTCGCGAACGCCCTCGGGCATTCTGACTCTGCGCCCGTCACGCTTTGCGACAGTCGCCCGAGCGGATGAGGGTGCCTAACCGCGGCCGCAACCGGCGTGCCGCCGACCGTCCAACTGTCGCGAAGCGCTGCGGTTCGCGTCACGCCGCCGCGCGCGGTCAGCGCGCCCTTGTTCCGAGCTTGACGCGCCCCTCGCGTGAGGCGAGCACGGTGTCCGCCGCGCCGCCGCGCCGGAATATCACGGTGAGGTTCGCGCCGCCCATTCCCAGGCCATCGGGGAAGTACGTCATCGAGTCACGGCTCGCGGACATCGCCACGCCATGGCCCGCGCCGACGTCACGCACCATCAGCGTTTCGCCGGAGGAGAGGACGATCACGCGCGGCCGCCGCCGATCGAACACCACCGCGGTGCGCCGGCCGCCGGCGATCGCCGCGGCGCGCGCCGTGAAGAACGCGGTCAGCGCCTCCTGGGCGGCGGCCCTCGTCTGCAGCCGATCGAAGCCGCGCTTGAAGGGCGGCAGCACGAACGCGCTGACCAGGCCGATGAGCGCGATGACGACGAGCAGCTCGGCGAGTGTCGTCGCCCGTCGCCGCGATGGTCGGTCCGAAAGGTGGTGGTGCGCGCGCATGGGCGACGATGCGCCGACCGCGCGTGCGATCCGTCACCATTCGGGCGCCGCCGCCACCCGGCGCGCGCGTCGCGCGACCCGACTCTATATTCGTCGACGATGACCCGGCTCCCGCGAGCCGGCCGTGCCACGCGGCGTACGCTTCTCCCTGTCTGGCCGCGTCTTCCACTTCGAGCGCCCGATGAACCGTCGCCTCGCCCTCCTCGCCGCTCTCGCAGTCACCGCGGCCGCCTGTGGTGGTGCCCCCGCCCCCACTCCCGCCCCGGCGCCCACGCCTGTTCCGGTCGCCGCTACCCCCGCGGCTCCCGCGACAGCGGACACCATGCTCTCGTATGCGGTGCCCGCCTTCCGGACCGACGCACTGATTGCATGGGGGCCGCTTCCCGCGGGAACCCCGCACCCGGAGCGGGCGCGCATCTACGACCTCCAGCACCAGGTCGTGCACGTCCGCTTCGACTGGCCGCGCCACGCGGTGGTCGGCAGCACGACCCTTCGCGTCGCCGCGCTCGACAAGCCCCTCACCGCGATCCCCCTCGACGCGGTCGGGATGACGATCCAGAAGGTGAGCGCGCCTAACGGTGCGCGACTGAAATACGACTACGACGGCAGCACGCTCACCGTGAAGCTTCCGGGCACGCTGCACCCCCGCTCGAACACGACCTTCGTCGTCGACTACGAGGCGGTTCGCCCGAAGAAGGGCGCCTACTTCATCGACCGCCGCCACGTCGTCTGGACCCAGGGGGAAACCGAGGACAATCGCTACTGGGTGCCCACCTGGGATTTCCCGAACGACAAGACCACCTGGGAGTTCTACATCCAGACGGATACCAACGAGAAGGCGCTGTCCAACGGCGCGCTGCGCGGGCAGCCGCGACGCGTCGGCAACCAGCTCGAATGGCACTGGGTGCTCGACCAGCCCAACTCGACGTACCTGATGACCGCGGCGACCGGCGACTACGTCGTCCTCCAGGACAAGTGGCGCAACGTCCCTGTCGGCTACTGGACGTATCCCGAC
>DASSZC010000353.1:0-2124 GCA_035702925.1 Gemmatimonadaceae bacterium
GGACGCGCGTTCGGCGAGACAACTCGGCCAGTACGTGCTGCGCCAGGCGCTCGGTGAGGGCGGGATGGGAAGCGTCTACCTCGCGGACCACCAGTTCCTCCGCCGCCCGTGCGCGGTGAAGCTCATCCGCCCCGAGCTCGCCCGCAACCAGGCGGCGACCGCGCGGTTCGAGCGAGAGGTCCAGTCGGCGGCGGCGCTCACGCATCCGAACACCGTGCAGATCTACGATTACGGGCAGAGCGCCGACGGCACCCTGTACTACGCGATGGAGTACCTGCCGGGCGCACCGCTCGACGCTGTCGTCGCTCGCGACGGACCCTTCCCGCCGCCGCGTGTCGTGCACGTGCTCACGCAGCTCTGCGGCGCACTCGCCGAGGCGCACGCGCGCGGGCTCGTGCATCGCGACGTAAAGCCGGCGAACGTGATGCTCTGCGAGCGAGGGGGGCGCCACGACGTCGCGAAGCTGCTCGACTTCGGCCTCGTCGCCGGACTCCGCCCCGAACCGATCGACCCGAAAATCAGCCGCGACGGAATGGTCATCGGTACCCCGGCCTTCATGTCGCCCGAACAGTGCCGGGGCGACGCCGCCGTCACCCCGGCGAGCGACATCTACAGTCTCGGTGCGCTCGGCTACTTTCTCGCGACCGGGAAGGAGCCATTCGCGGGAAGCTCGGCGATGCAGGTGATGCTGGCGCACCTTCACGAGACACCGCGGCCGGTGCGCGAGCTACGACCTGACGTTCCGCCGGTGCTGGCGAGCGTGATCGAGCGGTGCCTGGCGAAAGACCCGTTCGAGCGATTCTCGAGCGCGACGATGCTCGAGGTGGCGCTGGCGCGGTCGATCCCGCTTTCGCAGAGCGGGGGCGGGCTGCCTGCCTAACGCGCGGCGAGGCGAGGGGACTGCTGACGGCGGGGGACTGCGGAACGGCGCCACCGAGGCACCGAGGCGCCGAGAACGGCCTCGTAGGGTGAGCGCTTTGCTCCAGGGCCGAACTGATTGGGGGCAAGCGGGGCGAGGTCATCTCGGCTTGCTTGCCCCCAAGCTGTTGCGGACTGGTGCCGTGAGCCTTCGCGCGCCGAGGCCGTCCTCCGTGGCTCCGTGACTCCTGTTCAACAGCAGTTGCAGTTGCCGTTGCAGCGGCGGGGATATTTCACAGGAGTCGCGGAGAACACGGAGAGTCCGACAACCGCGGCAACATCGCTTGAACAAGGCTCGAACCGCGTTGGGGCAAGCGTGGTGAGATCATCTCACCCACTTGCCCCAAATCTGTTCAGCTCTGGTGAACCGCACTCACCCTTCAAGGCAGTTCTCGGTGCCTCGGTGCCTCGGTGGCGCCGTTCCGCAGTCCTCCCGCAGTTGTCTCACCGCCCTCACCTCGCCTCACGCGTCGATGCTGTGCCCGGCGAGATCGCTGTATCGGTAGAGTTTTGCGTAGAGGCCGTCGCGCGCGATCAGCTCGTCGTGCGTCCCCTGCTCGACGATCTCTCCGCGTTCGAGCACCAGCACCCGATCGGCGCGGCGAACAGTGCTCAACCGGTGGGCGATGATCAGCGTCGACCGGCCTCGCAGCAGCTTTTCCATCGCCTGTTCGACGAAGCGTTCGCTCTCCGAGTCGAGGCTCGATGTCGCTTCGTCGAGGATCACCAGGGCGGGGTCCTTGAGGAAGATGCGGGCGATGGCGAGGCGCTGGCGCTGGCCGCCGGAGAGCTTGACGCCGCGCTCGCCGACGCGCGTGTCGTAGCCCTCGGGGAGGCGCTCGACGAATTCGTGGGCGTGGGCGGCGCGGGAGGCAGCGCGGAGCTCGGCGTCGGTGGCGTGCTCGCCCTCGATTCCGGGAGCGGCATAGGCGATGTTCTCGCGGACGGTGCCGCTGAACAGCGTCGGTTCCTGGGGGACGAGGCCGATCGAGCGGCGGAGCTCCGTCAGGCCTAACGCGCGGACGTCGTGGCCGTCGAGGGTGATCTGGCCGCTCGTCACGTCCCAGAAGCGGGGGATGAGCGAGGCGACGGTGGTCTTCCCGGCGCCGCTCGGGCCGACCAGCGCGACGACCTCCCCCGGGGCGATCTCGAAGCTCACGTCCTTCAGCACCTCGGGCAGCTCGGCGGAGTAGCGGAAGGAGACGC
>DASSZC010000448.1:0-3630 GCA_035702925.1 Gemmatimonadaceae bacterium
GCCGACCGACTTCATGTGGTTCGTCGACCACCTGCACCAGCAGGGGATCGGTGTCATCCTCGACTGGGTCCCGTCGCACTTCCCGTCGGACGAGCACGCGCTCGGGTACTTCGACGGGACGCACCTCTACGAGCACCAGGATCCGCGACTCGGCGAGCACCCTGACTGGGGGACGCTGATCTTCAACTACGGGCGCAACGAGGTGCGCAACTTCCTCGTCGCGAACGCGCTCTACTGGCTCGACGAGTTCCACGCCGACGGGCTGCGCGTCGACGCGGTCGCGTCGATGCTCTACCTCGACTACAGCCGCGAACCCGGGCAGTGGCTGCGCAACCGCTACGGCGGGCGCGAGAACCTCGAGGCGATCGACTTCCTCCGCCAGATGACGGAAGCAGTGCGCACGGAGCAGCCGGGCTGCATCACCATCGCCGAGGAATCGACGGCGTGGCCGGGGGTGACCAAGCCGGTGTCGGAGGGAGGGCTCGGCTTCACCTTCAAGTGGAACATGGGGTGGATGCACGACACCCTGAAGTATTTCCAGGAGGATCCGCTCTATCGCCGCTGGCACCAGGACACGCTCACCTTCGCCATGATGTACGAGTACAGCGAGCACTTCATCATGCCGCTGTCCCACGACGAAGTCGTGCACCTGAAGAAGTCGCTGCTCGAGAAGATGCCCGGCGACGACTGGCAGAAGCTGGCGAACCTGCGTTCGCTGCTCGCTTACCAGTACACGCGCCCGGGGAAGAGCCTGCTCTTCATGGGCACCGAGCTGGCGCAGTCCACCGAGTGGAACCACGACGCGAGCCTCGACTGGCATCTTGTGAACGAGCCGCGGCAGCGCGGGCTGCTGCAGTTCATGCGCGACCTCGGCCGGATCTACAATGATCGCGCCCCGCTCTGGCGGCGCGATCACGAGCCGGAGGGGTTCTCGTGGATCGACGTCGCCGATCGCGACAACTCGGTGATTTCTTACGTGAGGCGGGATGGCCCCGACCACGTCGTCGTCGTGCTGAACCTGACGCCGATCCCGCGCGAGGAGTACGCGATCGGCGCCCCGGCCGCGGGGACCTACGTGCAGCTCCTCTCGAGCGATGACGCGGCGTATGGAGGGAGCGGGTACCGGACGCGCGAGCGGGTGACGACCGAGCGGGCGCCGATGCACGGCTACCAGCAGTCGATGCGCCTGACGCTGCCGCCGTTAGGCGCGCTCGTCCTCGCGCCGGCGTAGCGGGAGAGGCTGGCGACGATGACCATGACGACCGCCGCCGGTCCGGCGCTGCGCGCGCTCGCCGATCGCGTCGGGATCATCCCGGAGTACCGGGACCAGACGGGACGCGAGATGCGCACGACGTCGGACGAGACGCGCGTCGCGCTGCTCGCCGCGATGGGGATCGATGCCTCGACCGAGGAGCGCGCGCAGCAGGCCCTCGACCGGATGGCCGACGAAGAACGCGCCGAACTGCTCGAGCCGGTGCGTGTCGTCCCGTTGCGTGAGGACGCCGGCAGCATCGAGGTGGCGATGCGCGTGGGCGCGGCCAATGGCCCTCTCGAGTGGACGCTCGAGCTGCGCGAGGAAGGGGGACGCGTGCACCGGACCGAGGGACGGGGGACCGCCGACGGGGACGGACGGCTGTACGTCGCGCTGCCGGGGCGACCGGAGCTCGGCTATCACCAGCTGCGGGCGACGGTTCGCACGAGCGAGGGCGAGCAAGTCGCCGAGCAGTCGCTGATCGCGGTGCCGCCGGCGTGCCCGTCGCCGGAAGAGCTGTTGAAGGGACAGCGCGTCTTCGGGATCACCGCGAACCTGTACACCGTTCGTAGCGCGAAGAACTGGGGGATCGGCGATTTCGGCGATCTCGCGGCGCTCCTCCGCTGGGGGGCGAGCGTCGGCGCGTCGTTCGTCGGCGTCAACCCGCTGCACGCGCTGCGCAACAGCGGGTGGGACGTCAGCCCGTACAGCCCGGTGAGCCGCCTCTTTCGCAACCCGATCTACATCGACGTCGAAGGGATACCGGGCTACGCGCAGTCGTCGGCGGTGCGCGAGATCGTGAGCACCGCGCAGTTCCGCGCCGAGCTGGCGCGCGTCCGGGCGAGCGACCGCGTCGATTATGAGCGCGTGATGGCCTTGAAGCAGCCGGTGCTCCGCGCGCTGCACGGCGCGCACCTGCGCGGGCCGCGCTCGAGAAACCCGGAGTGGCGGCAATGGATCGAGTCGGGGGGCGAGGCGCTGGAGAGCTTTGCAACCTTCACCGCGCTCAGCGAGCACCTCGGCCGCGACGGCGACGGGTCTGGGGGGGGAGAGGGGAGCTGGCGCGACTGGCCCGCGGAGTACCGTGATCCGCGGTCGAAGGCGGTGCGCCGGTTCCGCGAGCTGCACGACGACGAGATCGACTTCCACCGCTGGCTGCAGTTCGTGATCGACCAGCAGCTCGCCATCGCCGCGAAGAGCGCGAAGGGGGCGGGGATCGCGATCGGGTTGTACCAGGACCTCGCCATCGGGACCTCGCCTAACGGTAGCGATCTCTGGACGTACCCCGAGCTGTTCGTCAGGGGAGCGAGCATCGGTGCGCCGCCCGACCCGTACTCGGCGACGGGGCAGAACTGGGGGCTTCCGCCGATCGACCCGCGCGCCCTGAAGCGGCAGCGCTACCAGTACTGGATCGGCCTCATTCGCTCCTCGATGAAGCACGGCGGCGCGCTGCGCATCGATCACGTGATGGGACTCTTCCGTCAGTTCTGGATTCCCGAGGGAAAGAGCGGGAGCGACGGCGCGTACGTGCGCTTCCCGTCGGAGGAGCTGCTCGGCATCCTCGCGCTCGAGGCGACCCGCGCCGGCGCGCTCGTCGTCGGCGAGGACCTGGGGACAGTGCCTGACGATGTTCCCCCGGCGATGCGGCGCTGGCGACTGCTCTCGTCGAAGGTGCTCTACTTCGAGCGCGGCGATCAGGGGAGCTTCCGCCCGGCGTCGAGCTACGACCGCAGCGCGCTGGCGACGGCGAACACGCACGACATGCCGACCCTCGAAGGATTCTGGCGTGCGCGCGATGTCGAGCTGCGCCGGAAGGTCGGGCTGATCGAGAGCGACGAGATCGCGGCAAAGGCACGCGCCGATCGCGACGGGGAAAAGCGCGCGCTCCTCGAGGCGCTGACGGGAGAAGGGGTCCTGTCGCACGATGTCGCGGCCGAGCTGTCGCGCGGCGACGCATCCCCCGCCGCGCGTGCCACCCTGCGCGGCGCGGTGCACGAGTTCCTCTGCCGCACACCGTCGGCGCTCGTCGGGCTCGCCCTCGACGACATCGTCGGCGAAGGGGAGCCGGTGAACGTCCCCGGCGTCGGCCACGACAGGTTTCCCAGCTGGACGCGGCGGCTGTCGATGCCGCTCGAGGAGCTGGCAACCGATCCCGCAGTTGCCGCGGCGCTCCGCTGCAGCCGATCCGCGAAGACGAACCCGCATCAATGACCAACCTGCCGCCGTTAGGCGCGACGTACCGCCTGCAGCTTCACAAGGACTTCACCTTCGACGACGCGCGCGAGCTGGTGCCATACCTCGACCGACTCGGCGTCACGTACGTCTACAGCTCGCCGATCCTCAAGGCGAGGCCGGGAAGCACCCACGGCTACGACGTC
>DASSZC010000569.1:0-2447 GCA_035702925.1 Gemmatimonadaceae bacterium
GTGAAGCCGCCGCCAAGCAGGTAGCTCGCCGTCGGCGTTCCCCCTGAGACCTGCAGGTTGTGATTCTGGATCGCCCCGGTCTGGAAGAGCGCCGACTGCCAGTCGGTGTTCACCGTCGGGTTCACCGCACCGGTCGGCACCGGCATCCCGGCGTTCGTGTACGCCTGACGCGTGATCTCCGCCCACTGGGTGGAGTTCATCATGTCGACGCGCTTCGGGATGTCCTGGTAGCCGTAGTACGAGCGCAGCTCGACCTGGTTGGCGCCCTGGCGGCCGCGCTTCGTCTTGATGACGATCACGCCGTTCGCCGCCTGCGCGCCGTACTGGGCCGATGCTGAAGCGTCCTTGAGGACCTCGATCGTCTCGATGTCCTGCGGGTCGATGTTGGTGTTCTCGCCGAGGTACATCCCGTCGACGACGTAGAGCGGCGAGACGTTGCCGAGGAAGCTCTGGCCGCGCACGGTGATCTGTGCCGCGCGCCCGGGCTCACCAGAGGTCGTCACCTGCACCCCGGCGACGCGCCCGTGCAGCGCGTCCTCGATCGTCGTGACCTTCTGGTCGGCGATGTCGGCGGCGCTGACGGTGGCCACTGCGTCGGAGACCGTGGCCTTGCTCTGCGTCGTATAGCCGACGGAGACGACCTCGGAGAGCGCGGTCGCCACTGCCTGCAGCTGGAAGTTCGCGGTCGCGCCCTGGCCGGCGACGACCGTGACTTCGCGCGTCTGCGGGGCGTAGCCGATGCGCTGGGCGCGCACCGTCCAGCTGCCGGCGGTGAGGCCGGCGATGGCGAAGCGTCCGTCGGCCGTCGACATCGCGCCGAGCTGGGTGCCGTTGACGCTGATGCGGACGTCGGCGAGCGGCACCCCGCCCTCGGCGGTCACGATGCCGGTGATGCGTTCGGCTCCCCCCTGCGCGCGGAGGGGATTGTTGACGGCGCCGAGCGCCGTCGCGACGCAGGCGAAGATCAGGGCGGCGAGGCGCCGGCTGATCGGACGTCCCTGTCGAATGGGTGTAGTGCTCAAGGTACGACCTCCGCGGAGGACCGGGATGGGCTCGATCGCGTGGCGACGAGCGGTTGCTGGACAGCGTGAACGATTCGCAGGAGCGTTAGGCAGGATGGCGCGCCGCGCGCGGCGGGGGCCGCTCGCGCGGCGATGTCGGCAGGCGATCGGGGCTCGCCGTCGATCCGCGCACGATCAGCTGCGCGTCGAGGAATACCTTCCGCGGCCGGGCAACTTCCTTCGACTCGACCTGGCGGATGAGCATTTGCGTCGCGAGGCGCCCCATCTCCGTCTTCGGGATCCGCACCGTCGTCAACGCGAGCGGGAGATACGGCAGGAGGTTGATGTCGTCGAAGCCGACCACCGAGACGTCCTCCGGGACGCGCAGCCCGAGCTCGGACAACGCGCGGCAGAGCCCGAGCGCGACGAGGTCGTTGTAGCAGGTGACCGCCGTCGGGCGCGTCGCCGCCGATCGCCCCCTGAAGAATTCGAGCCCGCAACGATAGCCGTCCTCGAGATGCGCACCGGCAACGACCACGTCGTCATCGGTGAAGATCAGCCGCGACGCGCTGCAGGCGCGATGCACCCCGTCGACGCGCTGCATGCTGTGCATCGAGTAGGCGGGGCCGGCGAAGTGCGCGATGCGCGTGTGCCCCTGGGCGATGAGGTGCGCGACCGCGAGCCGCGACCCTTCGACGTTGTCGACGTCGACGAGGCTCGCCTGCACCCCGCGCACTTCCTCGAGGAGCACGAAGGGGAAGTTGTGCCGCTTCAGCTCGAACAGGTGCGAGAGGTCGGCGTGCTCGTCGAGCACGGGGGTCACCATCAGCCCGTCGACGTCCTTCGCCTGGAGGAGGTCCACCGCGCGCCGCTCGGCTTCGTAGTCGCCCTCGGAGCTGACGACGAGGAGGGTATAGCCCGCGGTCTGCGCCTGCTTCCGCGCCGCGGCGATGATCTCGCCGTAGTACGGGTTGTCGATCTCCTTGATGACGAGGGCGATGCAGCGCCCCTGGCGCACCTTCGCCGCGCCGGCGACCGGTGCGCGCCGATAGTTCAGCGCATCGATCGCCGCCCGCACGCGATCGCGCGTCGCCTCGGCGACCGGCCCCGAGTCGTTGATGACCGCCGAGACCGTCGCCTTCGACACCCCGGCCCGGCGTGCGACGTCGGTGATCGAGGGACGCTTGCCAGTGCTCGCCAGAGGGGCCTCCCGGCGGGTGGAAGTCGAACGGTTCCGAACACGTTCGGACGCGTTCAGGGCCCAACGCTACGCCCCCGCGGTTGGCCTGTCAAGCAAGGGGGCCAGCGACCGGTGGCCAGGAGCCAGGCACGGCGGCACGCCGTTACTGGCTACTGGTATCTGGTCCCTGGCCCCCTGCTTTATCGCCGCCGCTCAACGCTAACGGCTAATGGCTACTAGCCGATGGCTGTTATCTTCTCTCAATG
>DASSZC010000378.1:0-7138 GCA_035702925.1 Gemmatimonadaceae bacterium
GAGCTCGCGCGCGTTGTGGAAGAAGTACAACCCGAAGTCGAAGAGGCTGGCCGAGACCGGGACGCCATCGACGGTGACGTGCCGCTCGACAAGGTGCCAGCCACGCGGGCGGACGACCAGGGTCGCCGGCGTGTCGCCTAACGCGTAGCGCTTTCCCTCGGCGCTCGTGAACGCGATCGTCCGGCGGATGGCGTCCATGCAGTTGGCCTGGCCGCTGACGACGTTTTCCCATGTCGGGGAAAGCGCGTCCTCGACGTCGGCCATAAGACCTTCGCGCCGGAATTGAGCGCGTTGATCATCATCTTCCGCTCGACCGGCCCGGTGATCTCGACCCGGCGATCGTTCAGGTCGGCCGGAGCGGGCGCGACCTGCCAGGCGCCCTCGCGCACCGATCGTGTCTCGGCGAGGAAGTCGGGGTTGGCGCCGCCGGCGATCACCTCCTGCCGCGCAATGCGCGCGCGGAGCAGCGTCTCGCGCGTCGCGTTGAACTTCCGGTGCAGCATCGCGACGAAGTCCAGCGCCTCGGGAGTGAGGACGCGCCGCTGCGCCTCGCCTGCATTCGCGAGGACGCGCACCGGTTGAGCCATGGCCTGTGACATTCGATGCACGATGGACGGACACCCGACCCATGTCAACGGGATCCGGGCGCGCGCGAGAATATGACGGCGGCGGCGCGCGCGCGGTGACTGTCCCACCCCTCGCCGGCGCGACCATGCTGCGTGCTCAGCATGCGCTCGGCGGCATCCGTGCTCGCCGCCCCTCCCGGCATCGATTCCCTCGCCGCGATCGCGGTGCTCGCCGGCTGCGATGGCGACTCCGCGGCGCTCGCCCTCCCCGCTCGTGAGGCGCTCGGGCTCCCGCCCTCGCTGCTCGACGTCCGCGTCTGCGCCGGACCGGGCTCGCTTCGCGCACTCCTCCTGCGCTGCGACAAGACCGCGTCGCCGCGAGACAACGTCCTTCGCATCGCGGCGCGGCTCGCCAGTCGCACCCCGCAGCTGCGCTGGCTCGCGATCGCCGAGGACGCGTCCGCCGAGGAGCGTGTCATCGCGACGTGGACGCCGACGCAGGTTCCCCCGCGCGTAACCGCGCTCTCCACCCGGCGCGACCGCCTCGTCGATAGCGACGCCGAGACGCTCTGCGCGATCGCCGCTGCCGCCGGCGCCGACGACCTGCTCACGCATGCGCGCTGGCTCGAGATCCTCGGTCGCGACGCGCTGAGCCGGCGCTTCTATCGGGAGCTCGAAGCGGGGGTCGAGGGCGCCGCGGAGACATTGCCAGCGGCAATCCCGCGCGACGATCGGAGAACCCTCGCGCTGTTCACCGTCTCGCGGCTGCTCTTTCTTGCCTTTCTCGAGGCAAAGGGTTGGCTCGACGGCGACCGCGCCTTTCTCGCGCGGCTGCACGCCTCGGCGATCCTGAGCGGGGGAGCGTTGCACCGCCGCGCCCTCGAGCCCCTCTTCTTCGGGACCCTCAACACGCGCGTCAGCGAGCGCGCCCCCGCCGCGCGCGCGTTCGGGCGCGTTCCGTACCTCAATGGTGGCCTCTTCACGCGTACCCCGCTCGAGAAACAGTGGCGCCACGCGCGCTGCTCCGACGCCGCGCTGGCCAACCTCTTCGACGGCATCCTCTCCCGCTACCGCCTGACGGCGCGCGAGGACCGCGCAACCTGGTCGGATGCCGCGATCGATCCGGAGATGCTCGGCCGCGCCTTCGAGTCGCTGATGGCCAGCCGCGAGCGCCGGGTGAGTGGTGCCTTCTACACTCCGCATGCACTTGTCGCCGAGGTGACCAACGAGGCACTCGTCCGACAGCTGGGAACCGTCATCCCCGACGACGAAGCGTGGAGGCTCGTGCGCGGCGAACGTCCATCCGCGCCGATCACCGCGCTCGCGACCGAGCGACTGGACTCCTTGCGCCTCCTCGACCCCGCCTGCGGCTCGGGTGCGTTCCTCGTCCATGCACTCGAGCGCATCGCCGAGATTCGACGGTTGTGCGGCGACGACCGCGACGCGGGGAGCGTCAGGCGCGAAACGCTCTCCCGATCGATCTTCGGAGTCGACGCGAACCCGACCGCCGTCTGGCTCTGCGAGCTTCGGCTCTGGCTGTCGACCGTCATCGAGACGGAGGTCGATGACGGAGAGCGAGTGCCGACACTGCCGAACCTCGATCACAACATTCGCGTCGGCGACTCGCTCGCGGGAAGCGCCTTCAACGCGTCGTCGATCGGGGAGGATGGATCAGGCCGTGCGATCGCCGCATTGCGAATGCGTTACGCGCGCGCGACTGGCGTCCGCAAGCGATCGCTCGGCCGCGAGCTCGAGCGCTGCGAACGGGCGGCGGCGGTGCGCGCGCTCGACCGCGAGATCGATCGCCTGACGGCTCGGCGCCGCGAGCTGATCGCCCTTCGCCGGCAGCGCGACCTCTTCGGTCAGCGCCATTCCGGTCCGAACGGTGGTGGAGCACGCGACGGCGAGCGAGACACCGTGCGCGCGGCGATTCGCGCGGCCCGGGCCGAGCGCCGCGGGCTGATGAGCGGAGGCCCGCTGCCCTTTTCGTACCCGTCGTGCTTCCCCGATGTCGGCGCGCGCGGCGGCTTCGACGTGATCATCGCCAATCCGCCCTGGGTCAGGCTGCACAACATCCCGGCCCGTTCGCGCGAGCGGCTGCGCGAGCAGTTCAGCGTCTTCCGTCTCGCCGCGTGGGAACCGGGCGCTCTCGGCGCCGGCGCGGGGCATGGCTTCGCGGCGCAGGTCGACCTGTCTGCGCTCTTCGTCGAGCGCAGTGTCGGCCTGCTCGCCGACGGGGGCACGCTGGCGATCCTCCTTCCGTCGAAGCTCTGGCGCTCGCTCGCCGGGGGTGGCGTGCGCCGTTACCTCGCCGCCAACGCGCCCCCGGTGGTGATCGAGGATCTCTCCGAGTCGGACGCCGCCTTCGACGCCGCCGTCTATCCGTCCCTGCTGGTCGCGGTCAGGAACCGCGAGGCACCCACCGTCGCCTGCGCGCTCCGCCGTCGCGACACCGTTCTCCGCTGGCGGGCCGACGCCGTGCGACTCCCGTTCGACGAGTCACCAGGGAGCCCCTGGCTTCTCGCGCCAGCCGAAGTCCGTCGCGGCTTCGACCGGCTGCGTCAGGGCACGACCACACTCGCGTCGAGCGTCGCCGGCCGCCCGCTGCTCGGGGTGAAGTGTGGGCTCAACGAAGCGTTCGTGCTCGCAGGGTCAGCCGGCGAGATCGAGCCGGAGTGCCTGCGACCACTCGTGCGCGGCGAGACGCTCACTCCGTGGTCAGTGAGCACGCATGAACGCATCGTGTGGACTCACTCGCCTGACGGTGCGCCGCTGCGGTCGCTCCCCCGCGGTGCGCTGGCCTGGCTTGGCCAGCACCGGCGCGCGCTCGCCGCACGGTCGGATCTACGCGGCGGGCTGCCGTGGTGGTCGCTCTTCCGGACGGAGAGTGCCCGCTGCGACCTGTCGCGCGTCGTCTGGGCCGACGTCGGCCGGAGCGTTCGTGCCGCGTTCCTTGCTCCCGGCGACCGTACGGTCGTGTTGAACAGCTGCTACGTCGTCAGCTGCCCGACGACCGACGACGCACTGGCGCTCGTCGCCCTGCTCAACTCTCCGCTCGTCTCGTCGTGGCTGTCGCTGATCGCCGAACCGGCGCGGGGGGGATATCATCGCTATCTCGGCTGGACGATGGCGCTGCTGCCGCTCCCCGGGGACTGGCCGCGCGCCCGCGCGATCCTTGCGCCGTTAGGCAGGGAGGGGGTGGCGGGCGAGGCGCCGTCCCCGCACGAGCTGCTCGAGCGGGCGATCGCCGCCTTTCGCGTCCGCCGCGCCGATGTCGCCCCCCTCGTCGAATGGGCAAGCCGGTGATGACCGCGCTTCGCCCAGTCGCACTCGACGAGGCGCGGCGCACCATTGCCGCGCTGATGCTCGCGGACCGCGGCGGTGCCGAGAGCGCGGTGGGCGACGTCGAGCTCTGGCCACACCAGCGCGACGCAGTCGCTCGCCTTCGCGCGGCGATCGCCGAGTTCGGCGGTGCGCTGCTCGCCGACGACGTCGGTACCGGCAAGACCTTCGTCGCCCTCGCGGTCGCATCAGGCTACGCGATGCCGCTCGTCGTCGCTCCCGCCGGCCTCGGGGAGAGTTGGCGCCGAGCAGCGGCACGCGTGGGGCGGACGCTGCGCTTCGTCTCGTTCGAGTCGCTGAGTCGCGGACGGCGCCCACCGGCCGGGCATGACATCGTCATCGTCGACGAAGCGCATCACGCGCGCAATCCGGTCACGAAGCGGTACAGTGCGCTCGCCCGGATGGTTGCCGGGCTTCCCGTCCTGCTTCTTTCTGCGACGCCCATTCACAACCGTCGCGATGACCTCGTCGCGCAGCTGGCGCTTTTCCTCGGCGCGGCGGCCGCGGTTCTCGACGATGCCGCGCTCGCCCGCTGCGTGGTGCGCCGCGGGCGCGCTGTCCTCGACGGCGCGGCGCGGGTGCCCGCCGTCCGTGGCCCCATCGCGCTCGCCTCCGACGCGATCGACGACGAGACCCCCGGCGCGATCCTCGCCCTGCCTCCGCCCCTCCCCGCCGCCGACGCGGGTACGGCTGACGCGCTGGTCACGATCACCCTCCTTCGGCAGTGGGCGTCGAGCCAGGGCGCCCTTCTCGCCGCGATTCGCCGCCGGCTGGCCGCCGCGCACGCCCTCGCCTCGACGCTCGACAGTGGCCGCTACCCGACCCGCGCCGAGCTCTCCGCCTGGACGTTAGGCGACGATGCGCAGCAGGTCGTGATGAGCGAGCTGCTCGCTCCGACGGGGAACGCGGCCCCTGCGCCGGAGCTGCGGGCGGCGGTCGCCGCGCACATCGAGGGACTTCGCGCGTTGCGCCGAATCGCCTCGGCGGATCCCGACATCGATGAGCGGCGGGCGCGCCGCGTTCGCGACCTCTGGAACGCGCACCCCGGCGAGCGCTCGATCGCCTTCACGCAATTCGCCGAAACGGTGAGCGCCTACTGGCGCGAACTGCGCGACCAGCCACGGACCTGCGCGCTCACGGCCGCGGGAGGCCGCGTCGCCGGTGGGCCGATCTCGCGCGCCTCAGCGTTAGGCAGCTTCGCGCCGGGCGCTGGCCAGCGCGTCGAGGCGGCTTCCCGCATCGACGCGCTGCTCGTCACGGACCTGGCGAGCGAGGGGCTGGAGCTGCAGGAGGCTTCCGTGCTCGTTCACCTCGACCTTCCCTGGACACCGGCGCGGCTCGAGCAGCGTGTGGGACGGATCGTGCGTCCTGGTTCCGCGCACGCCCTCGTCCATGTCTACACGATGGTGCCCCCGGCGCACACGGCGACGCTCCTCGACATCCACCGCCGGCTCGAGGCCAAGCTTGCCTCCGCGCGTGCCGCGTTTGGCGACGTGATGCCGGCCATCGGCCTGGGCACCATTACGGATGCGCGGTGGCCTTCCCCCGCCAGCGAGCCGCTCGACAGCCGGTCCCGCCTGACGCTGGCCGCGCCGGCCGCAGCCGAACAGATCGAGCGGCTGCTGCGACGGTGGACGTCGCCCCCGGATCGGGACACGCGCCGCGGTGAAGAGGACGACGACATCCCCGTCGTCTCCGCGGTCCGGTCCGGCGGCGCGGGCTGGCTCGCCCTCGTCGGCTACCCGCGGCCGCGTATGGTCGCAGCGATCGGCGATGAGGTGAGCGACGCTCCCTCGGTGGTCGCCGAAGTCTGCGCACGCATCGGCGCGGTCCCGTGCCGCGCGGCGACCGCTGGTGACCCCGCCTCGGCACCAGCCGTGACCACCGCGCTCGCACAGTTGACCACCTGGCTCGAGGCGCGCCGTGGCGCCGCACTCGCCGGCGTCCCCGACATCCCGGTCGTTCGCGGGCGCCGTCGCGCGCTGTCGGCGATCGCGCGCATCGCCACCGCTCCGGCATCGGCCCGGATCGCGGCCGCTCCGGCCGCGAGCTGCGCCCTCTCGATCGCGGGCCGTCCCCTCGCTGTCTCGTTCGAGCGCGACCTCCGGTCCGCGTCACCCGACGCGGATCTCGTCGCCGGCCTCACCGCCCTTCCCCGCGTCCCCGGTCGCGAGGCCCCGGGATCCCCTGATCGGCTCCGCGCCCTGATCGTCCTTTCGCCCGCGCTCTGAGCCGCCTTGGCGGCGGGGGTCGCCGCGCCCTGCAATTCCTGCCGCCTGGCCTTGCCCGGGCGCCGGGGGCGCACGAGCTTCGACGACCGTTCAAACCATTGGAGCGGTCGTGGTATCTGAATCCGTGAACGACGGAACCACGACCGAATGGCGACCCTGGCACTCATCCACTCCGACAGCGCGTCTCGACCAGCTACCGACTCCGACGTTGCCCTCGCGGCACGGGGAGACCGGGATGCCTTCGAGCGACTCTACCGCGCCAATGCGGGGCGGGTCTTCGCCCTCTGCATCCGGATGGTCGGCGACCGCCCGGCCGCGGAAGAGCTGACGCAGGATGTCTTCGTCAGGGCGTGGGGGAAGCTCGATCAGTTTCGCGGTGACTCGAGCTTCTCGACCTGGCTGCACCGGCTCGCGGTGAACGTCGTGCTCAATGCGCGGAAACAGCAGGGCCGGCGCCGCGCCCGGCACGAGGGGATGGATGGAGAGCAGGAGTCGCTTTCACAGCCCGGGCTTCCTGTGCCGGGAATGCGGCTCGACCTCGAGGCGGCGATCGCGATGCTGCCCGCGGGTGCACGAAAGGTGTTCGTCCTGCACGACGTCGAAGGCTACACCCACGAGGAGATCGCCGAGCAGACCGGCGTGACCACCGGGGCGACCAAGTCGCAGCTGCATCGCGCCCGGATGTTGTTGAGGGAGGCACTGAACCGATGACCAATACCATGACCTGCGAGCAGTTCGAGGCGCGGCTTCCCGAGTACATGGAAGGCGACCTGGCTGGTGACGAGCGCGAGGCGTTCGAGCGCCACGCCGAGTCCTGCGCGCACTGCCGCCCCATTCTCGAAGACCTGAAGGCGATCGTCGCCAGCGCCGGTGCGCTCGGCCCGATCGAGCCGTCGCGCGACCTCTGGAGCGGGATCGAGGCACGCATCGGCACGCAGGTCGTACCGTTAGGCAGCGGCCGCACGATGCCGCTCGCCCGCACCCTCGCCGCCGCGGTCG
>DASSZC010000321.1:0-6660 GCA_035702925.1 Gemmatimonadaceae bacterium
ACGGTCGCTCCCCGCGCGCCCGCGGCCGGCGTCGCGGCCGCCGTCACGCCCGCCGTCACGCCCGCCATAGCCGCGTGCACCACCCGCGCCCCCTTCGCGCGGGGGCCGCTCGCGCTCGAGGCGAGCGACGACGCGCCGACCCTTGATCGAGATGCCGGTCATCTTCGCCGCCACCGCCTCGGCATCCGCGCCGACGATCTCGACCAGCGAGTGCGTGTCGCGGATCTCGACCCGCCCGACCGCGGTGCCGGGAATGCCGGCGGTGCCCGCGATCGCGCCAACGAGGTCGCCGGCACGAATGCCATCGCGATCGCCGATGGTGAGGAAGATCTTCACTCCCTCGCCTCCCGCTCCGCGCGGCGCGCCGCCTTCCGCGTCGCCGCGCGATGGGGCGACCCCGACGCGCGGGCTGTCGCTCCGTACCGCCGAGGCGCCCGCGCGGTACTCCTCGAGCAGCCGCAGCGCCGCTGCCGCGATCTCGATCCCGTCGTAGGATTCGAGGAGCGGCTCGAGGGTGAGCAGCTCGCGCGCAGCCAATCCCTTCTCGAGGACCACGCGCAGCTCGGCGCGGGCGCCTTCCTCGCGGCGCCGGGCCGCCGCCGCCGGCCCGCCTAACGTCAGCGGCCCGACGCGGCCGCCGTTCGACAGCGCGCGCACCAGCTCCATCTGCCGCGGCTGGGCGAGCGCGACGATCTGCGGCGCGCTCGGCGTGCCGCCGAGGGCGGCGAGCAGCTCCTGGCGTGTCGCCGGGACGTCGTAGAGCACCGCGAGCCCGGCCTCGCCTAACGGCGCATCGCGGACGACCTGCACCGACGCGTTCGTTCCACGGTAGCCAAGCCCTGCGATCGCGCCGGTCGCTTCCCGTTCCGACTCGGCGGTCCTCGTCCAGATCACCGCGCGCGCCGGGTCCAGCTCATCGAGCAGGCGGCGGAGCGCGGCGACCCGATTGGTCGCCGAGATGACGACGTACTGGAGGCTGACCGGCCCTGCCTCGTCATCGGTCGCCGGTTCGGCGGTCCGCAGCCCGCGCCGCGCATAGCGCTCGGCCAGCTCGCGCGCCTGCGCGCCGAGCCGCGTCGCGACGAGGATTCGCGCCGCGTCCTTGGGGACCTCGCTCATCACCGTCTCGAGGGCGGCGGTCGCGCTGCTCCCCGCGGCGGCGATCTCGTCGACCCAGGCAAGGACCACCGCGCGCAGGGTGCCCAGCTTGAGCGACGAGCCCTCGATCAGGGCGGCGATCTCCTCGGCGCCCCCGGCCACGACCTGCGGGCGCCGCTCGCTGAGCAGGCGGATCGCCCGCTTCACGCTCGTCGCGGGAACGACGTCCACCCCGCGAGCGGCGGCCAGCTCGCTGGCAACCCCGCTCACCAGTGCGGTCGACTCCGCATCCGGGGTGAGGATCAACAGCTGCGCTTCGGCGGCATCGACATCGACCTTCTCCAGCGCGGCGCCAAGAAAGGCAGCCACCGCCGACCGGTCGTGAGGCAGAACCAGCACTGAATGCTGGCTCCGCGTGATTCCCGTGCTTTCCTTCGCGTCCTGTTCCACGATATGTCCTGGCGTTGTGGCGTCGTTGCCGCCGTGCTACCGTACTGCGCGAGTCTGGAAGATACTCCCGCGACTGGCTGCACCGCATGGGCGGGCGCGACCGGGACGACCGGCGCGGCCGATCGGTGATGGTCGGGTGACGCGAACATTGAGCTTGGCCAGCAACTCGAGCGGAGAGCGCGAATGAGCCTGACCGTCCAGATCGAGCCACCCCGCGGCGCCACCCCGTCGGTGTCGTACCGCTGGGATACCGACACCGACATCCTCAGTGCCCAGGTGGATGGCTCGCCACCGGAGGGACCCGCGGCAACAGTCGAGGTTCAGGGGCTCGATGGCTCGTGGATGATCCTCGACGTCCGCGGCGGCCGGATCCGCGGGGTCGAGGTCGCGGTCTGGCCCGACGTCCGGAAGCTGCCGACACTCAGTCCGCCGCCGGCGGAGCCCGGCGACGTCGTTCTCCCCGCGCGCCATGCCGCGGCCGGAGCCAGCGCGGTGGACAGTCCGCTCAGCGCGGAGGTCGACGATCCGGAGCGCGTCTTCCATTTCCGCTTCGGTCCCGGCTCCGAATCACGCGCCATCCGCGTCGCCAGCGACATGCTCGTCGACGTCGAGCCATCGGGCACGGTCGCCGGCATCTGGTTCCTCAACGTTCCCCCGTTCCCACTCGATCAGTGATCACGACCATCGTCCTCTGCAACGTCGAGCCCCGGCTCATTCCACAGGCCGCCATGAAGCTCGCCGGATGCGAGGGTGTTGCCGAGGTCTACTCGGTCTCCGGGGAGTGGGATCTCGTCGTGATCGTGCGGGTCGCCGAGTACGAGCAGATCGCCCGGGTGGTGACCGAGGTGTTCCCGACGATCCCCGGGCTCCTCAAGACGACCACACTGACCGCGTTCCGAGCCTACTCGAAGAAGGACCTCGAGCAGGCTTGGGATATCGGGGTGGAGTAAAGGCAGCCGTTAGCCATTAGCCGTTAGCGTCGAGCGACTGCGGTTGACGCCGTCGCTTCCAGCTAATGGCTAATGGCTAATGGCCGATGGTAGTTGTCGGTCACCCCATCATCCCACACCCGCGTCGTCGCGAAGGCGATCTTGCCGGCGACGATCTCTGTCGGACCGATCGTCAGGCGGCGCGGGGGCTCGCCGGGTCGCGATGCGTAATCGATCGCCAGGTCGTGCGTGCCGGCGGGGAGGATCATGCGCACGATCGAGAGCTCGCCCGGGAGCAGGCGCCACTGGCGGAGGTCCGGGCGTTCGGTGACGACGTTGAGCGCGTTCATCCCCCACTTCGCCATCGCCCCGGCGAACTCGCCGTGCTTCTTCTCGGCGTTCTGCTCGGCCGTCTTCGCGAGCGCGAGCTTGATCCCGGCGCGGGCGATGCCGCGCGCGAGCACTGCAGCGCGCTGGCGGCGGAAGTCGTTGGCGATCGCGTTGCAGAGGTCGGCGGTGACGCCGAAGGTCTTCGTCGCGACCGAATCGACGACCAGCGTCGCGCTCCACGGCGGGTGGTACGGACGGCGCAGCGTCGACCAGGCGACGGGCATCAGGTAGCCGATCGACACGGTTGACGAGTCGCGGACGGTGAAGCTCGCTCCGTCGTCGTCAGAGTCGCGCCACATGAACTGGTCGGGCTGGAGGGCGAGGAACGCCGCGGTGCGCAGGCTGATCGCCGCCGCGGCGGCGACCGTCTCCGCTGGATCGCCGCCGAACTTCTCGAACTCCGATTCCGTCACCGGGACGAGCAGCATCCGCGGGACGCGGTGCGCGATGAACCCGTGCTCGATCACGACGATCACCTCGCCGGTCGCCACCGGCGGCGCGACCGTCCCTTTCGTCGCCTTCTTCTTCGACACGGCGGCAACCGCCTTGCGCCGCGCTTCGCCCGTCAGCGGGAAGGGGAGCACCGAGTCGCCGACCAGTGCCCGCGCCACGCGATACGACACGTCGGCGTCGGTCTTCTCCCCCGCCGCTTCGAAGGCCGCCCCGGCGAGGTAGTTCAGCACCGCCCGCGTGCGGATGTCGACGCTGTCCTTCCGGGTGTCGAAGCTCTCGAGCAGCGCGCTGATCCGCCGGGCCTCGACCGCGCCGCCGATCGCGTCGCCGCGGCGGAGGTAGTCGAGCATCCCGTAGTAGTTCATCATCAGCCGCTCGGTCTGCGACGGCTCGTAGGGCAGCGCACCGTCGTTGCTGACCAGCGCGAGCAGGTTCTTCGAGATGCTCTTCGTGAACCGGTCGTCGGCGAGCACCGCCGCCGCGTCGAGGGCGTGGCCCGAGGTGTCGAAGTGCCCGGCGTAGTACAGCGTCGCGCCGCGGTAGAGCGATGCCAGCAGCTCGTCGCCGGGAGCGAGCGCACCGTCGGGCGCGACCAGCTTCGCCGCGCTGTCGAACCCGCCGCTGGCCAGCGAGCGGCGGAGCAGCCAGTCCGACTCGGTCAGCCCGGCGCGGACCGCCTCCGGGGGGACGAGGACCCGCGGCCGCGCGCGGTGCGCGCACGCGCTGGCGCCGGCCGACAGCAGCGCTGCCGCCAGCACCGCGCGCATGCGGCGAACCGCGAGCCCGCGCCCCGCCATCGGTTTGTCCCCTAGTGCTTCTCGAGGATGATGATGCGTTCCTTCGCGTGCGCGATCGCCTCGGCCTGCTTGGCGTACGCCTCGCCGACGGCGTTGATGCGCTCGAGCTCCATCTGATGGAGGAAGCGCTTGTAGCGCATCAGCGCCTCGATCGGCCGCAGCTGCTGGTCGAGCAGCGTCGCGATCTTGTACTGCACCATCGGATCGTTAGGCAGGAGCACGCTCGCCTGGTCGTAGCGCGCCAGCGCGAGGTCGGCGTTCCCGGAGGCGACCAGCTGGTCCCCCTGCTGGACGAGCGCGTTGCCGGTCGCCGCCGCCTGCGCCGCCGCCGATGCGTCGCCCTGCTTCTGCACGATCCGCATCCCGCTCGGCTCGTTGTAGGCGTAGGAGGCGACCCGGCCGCTCTGGACCTGGACGAGCGCGACCGCTGCGACCGCGTCGTGCGGCGCCTGGTCCTGCATCGACGAGGTGTACACCGCCGCGTCGCCGGAGCGCCGCACCGACCACGCCGCCGGGGTCGTCCGCGTCGCCGCCATCAGCTGCGCCTCGTTCATGCCTAACGCGACCTCGCCGCGGGTCACCGCGGCGCAGACGTCGGGGGTGCAGCCGGTCATCGCCGCCGCCATGATCGAGTCGCGCGAGTACTGGGTGCTCGCCTGCTGTCCGGCGACGCGATCCCGCGCCTCGGCGATCTTCGCGTCGGCGTCGGGGACCCGTTCGCCGTTGCGCATGATCGTGACCGGCTCCGGATTGATCTTCCGCTGCGTGCAGCCGGCAAGGGCGAGGACGCCAAGGGCCGCGACGCGCGTCATGTTGCGTGTGCTCATGGGGATCACCTGTGAGGTCAGAGGCCGACGCGCTTGCGCAGGATGTACTTCTTGATCTTGTGCTGCCCGATCCAGACCTTCGCGTTCGACTCCATGTCGACCATCGTCGCGTCGATCTGGTAGAACACGACCTTCTCCTTCCCCTCGGAGTCCTCGATCGCCTGGATCTCGCCCTGCAGCATGTAGCGGGCGCCGGTCTCGTTGGCCATCCGCGAGCGGGTAGCCGCGTTCGCGTTGGTCTGCTGGTCGGCGCGCTCGTCGCGGACCGCGTCGCGGGCGGCGCCGCTGACCATCACCTGGACGGCGCCGGAGTTCGTGAACGCGCGCTCGAGGTCGTTGACGAAGGTCCCGACCGCGATGTGCTCGTAGGTCTTGTTCGCGAAGTCGCCGACGACGACGCTCGGCGCCGCGCCGCCGTGCGAGTCGCTGTATCGCTTGACCCAGGCGCCGTCGAGGCTCTCCTTGATCAGCTCATTGGCGACGAGCCGCGAGTCGGTGTCGTTCCAGCGCCCGGAGAGATCGGTGACCGCCGCCGGATCGATCCGGTTGACCTGCTTCGGCTGGCAGGCGGTGCCGACCGCGACGAGCGCGACGAGGGCGGCGCGAGCGGACCGCCGCGCGAGAGTTGACGTCTCCATCGTGTTGGAACTCCGAGTGGGGGGTTCGTGCTGCCGGCCGGGCACGCGCCTAACGCGCGCCTTCGTCGAGGCACCAGTTGGAGCGGCCGCGAAAGAGCTCTGTCCAGGCGCCATTGGTATACTGCAGGAACAGCAGAAAAGTGTCTCCACCGAACTTCCATCCCTCGAGCACCAGCTCGGCGGTGCCATCACCGGCGACGTCGACGTCGTCGATGTAGCGCCGGAAATCACCCGTCGAGGCGTCGCCGTCGACGACGTGCTTGAACGTCGGTGCATACTCGCTCGCCCCCTCGGCCCGGTCGGCGACGATCAGCAGGTGCGACGTGTGCTCGTGCGCCGAGCTCTGCTCGTCCGCCCGGCGGTCGATCATCGTGATCACGATCGTCGGCCACCGCGAGACCCCGGTCGCCGCGGCGACCGCGTGGAAGTCGAGGCTGTCGACCAACGCCCTGTCGAGGCCGACCGCCGCCGCCACCCGCTCGGCGACCTGCCGGCCGATCCTGTCGACCTCGCCCTGCGCCATCGACGTCACCGGCGCCTCGTGCAGCGACCGCGTCGACGCGAACAGCGACACGGTGTAGCCCGGGCGCCCCGACGCGTCGAGCGTCACCGCCGACTGGGGGACCATCAGCTCGCAGTTGGGCAGGGTGTAGAGCGGATCCTTTCCCGCCTCCCACATCCCCTGCCTAACGGTGACTTGGCCGACCGCGCGCCCGCCCTGGTACACAGGATACTGCGCGCCCGCCTTGCCGTACAGATCGTCGAACTGCTTCCAGCCGGAAGCGCCGAGGCTGATCTGCTCGAGCTTCCCGTTGCGCAGCACGCCGACGGGGATCATTCGCGGGTCGTCACGCTCGCCGTACACCTGGAACAGCATGTCCGGACGGGAGGTGAGGTCGAGGCGCGCAGCCGCGGGCACCTCGGTCGCCTGCGCGCTCGCCGATCCCCCGGCCAGCTGCCGCGCCTTGTCGCACCCCAGCGTTAGAATTAGAGTGGTCGCGAGAAGGCGACGTCGCCCCATGCGCGCGCTCCGGTTGGAGGGTCGCCGGCGCCGTCGCGAACCAGCCGCGACGTCCCC
>DASSZC010000288.1:0-4361 GCA_035702925.1 Gemmatimonadaceae bacterium
GGCGGGCGCGGGGGAGGCGCGCTGACCGGGGTCGTTGCGCCGTTAGGCACCGGAGTGCGGCAGCCGTTAGCCATTAGCCATTAGCGTTGAGCAACGGCGTTGAAGTGCCGCGGTGGCTAAACGCTAACAGCTAATGGCTAATAGCCTCGTTCTGGGTTTCGGTTGGTGAAGGCGTCCGAGTCGCCCCTTCCGGCAGTCTCTCCGTCCGGTCCAGCCGATCGACGTCGATCGCCAGGGTGCCGTCGGTGGTGCTGGCGAAGACGCTGGCCCACTTCACGTCCCAGCGGATCTCGTCCCAGGTGTACGAGGCGCGGGCGGTGACGCGGGTGGAGAAGGTTTCCTCGTGGGCGTTGACGAGGATCAGGAGCTCGGCCTCGGCGGCGAGGAGGGACTCGGGGGTCGCGCCGGCGAGCGGACTGTCGGCGGTGATCGGGTGCACGACCGTCCAGTGCAGGGTGAAGAGGTCCACCGAGTTCCGCTCGAGGGTGAGCGGGTAGAAGTTCCGCTCGCGGCGTCCGCCTTCCATCTCGAACATCACGAGGTTCACCCGGACCTGAACGTCGCTCAGCTCCCCCGGCTGCAGGTTCACCATCCGGAACATCAGTCCCCGTCCACCCTCGTACGGCGCGACGACCGCCGACTCGCTGAAGCGGATGCGCATCCGCGGCCGAGTCAGCCGCGCGATCACGAGCCCCGCCGCGGCGACCAGCGTCAGCGGCCCGATGAGCGACTCGAAGACGACGAGCCAGTTCGCCGTCGTCCCCACCGGGTACATCACCCCCGTCCCCGTGGTCGTGAAGACGCCGACGCTGAAGCTGAAGGCGCGGAAGAAGGGATCGTCGAGCCCGAGCGCCGCCGTCCCGTGCAGCGCCCCACCGCCTAACGCTGCGTAGGCGAGGGCGAAGCATCCGTTCATCAGCAGCACGATCCCGACGACCCACGCCAGGAACGCCGGCCACCCGACGCTCAGCGCCCCGAGATAGAGCCGCGCCGACCGCTGCGCCCCGATCCCATACTTCCGGCTCGTCGGCACCCCGTCGTGCGAGAGAAACCGCCCCCGCACCTGATTCGCCACGACGCGGCCGAAGCCGAGATCAGTCGGATGCGTCGCCGCCGGCGGAGGAGCGGGAAGGTCTTCGTCGTTGGTTGGGGGCAAGGGTGCGATCTCGGGCGCAAGCGCCCGCGAGTAGTGAGGTGTGAAGGTGCCGGAGTAGTGCTTCGAGAAAGTACTCAGGAAGTCAAGGTTCCAGGCGCCCCGCGAAGTTCCCGTCCGCGAGGAGAGCTGCCCCCGCACCTTCACGCCCCACTACTTGCCCCACCCGAACTTTCACACGTCACTACTCGGGCACTTTCACACGTCACTACTCGGGCACTTTCACACCTCACTACTCGGGCACCTTCACACCTCACTACTCGGGCACTTTCACACCTCACAAGTCACTACTCGCCGGGCCGTTCACACCTCACTCGTCACTACTCGCAGCACACTACCTTGCACCCGTGTCCAACCCTCATATCAGTCATACCCGCGCCTACCTCGTCCTCGCCCTCGGTGTCTTCGCGATCGGCTGGTCGGCGATCTTCGTGCGATGGGCGGGGGTGCCCGGGTGGACGTCGGCGTTCTGGAGGATGGCGATTGCCCAGCTGGTGTTCGTGCCGTGGGCGCTCGCCGCACGCGGGCCGCGCAGGCGGCCGTCGCGGGCGGCGATCGTCGCGGCGATGATCGCCGGGGCGTTCTTCGCCACCGACCTCGCCTTCTTCAACACGGCGGTGATGGTCAGCTCGGCGGCCAATGCGACGCTGCTCGGCACCAATGCCCCGATCTTCGTCGCGTTAGGCGCCTGGCTCCTCTATCGCGATCGGCCGACGCCGGTGTTCTGGATCGGCTTCGCGCTCAGCTTCACCGGGATGGTGGCGATCGTCGGGCTCGACATCGTCCGCCACCCGCGGCTCGGGCTCGGCGATGCCTTCGCCGTCGCCGGGTCGGCGTGCTACGCCGGATACCTGCTCTATGTGCGGCGCAGCCGGCAGGACATCGATGCCCTGACCTTCAGCGCCATCTCCGGGGTCACCGCGGCGGCGACCTTGCTTGTGATCTGCCTCGCGATCGGCACCCCGCTGCACGGCTATCCACTGCGCAGCTGGGGTGCGATGATTGGCCTCGCGCTCGTCACCCAGGTCGTCGGCCATCTGTCGGTGGCCTATTCGCTCGGGCGGCTGCCAGTGTCGGTCACCTCGATCGCGCTGCTCGGGCAGGCCCCGATCACCGCGGTGCTGGCGGTGCCGCTCCTCGGTGAGCGGCTGAGCGGCCTGCAGCTGCTCGGCGGCGCGCTCGTCCTGGCCGGGATCTACGTCGTCAATCGGACACCGCGCGCCCGCGCTGTCGAACCGGAGCCCCTGCTCGAATGACCGCACTCGCACAGATGACTACTGAACCGCAGCACGAGGGCGCCGCGCATCCGCACGGGCGCGGGCATCTCAGGGCGCTCGCGATCGCGGCGCTCGGTGTCGTCTATGGGGACATCGGAACGAGCCCGATCTACGCGATGCGTGAGGCGCTGCACGGGGTGCACGGCGTCCCGCCGACGCACGACAACGTCCTCGGGCTGCTCTCGCTCATCCTCTGGGCGCTGATCCTCGTCATCTCTGTGAAGTACCTGGTGTTCGTGATGCGCGCCGACAACTGCGGCGAGGGAGGGATGATCGCCCTCACCGCCCTCGTCGCGCCGCGGACGAACAACGCGCGCCGGCGCCGGATCGTCCTCGTGCTGCTCGGGCTCTTCGGGGCGTCGCTGCTTTACGGCGACGGGATGATCACCCCGGCGATCTCGGTGCTCAGCGCGGTCGAGGGACTCGAGGTCGTGACACCGGTGTTCACCCCCTACGTCATCCCGATCACGATCGCCATCCTGCTCGCGCTCTTCTGGGTGCAGCACCGGGGGACCGCACGCATCGGCTCCGTCTTCGGCCCGATCATGCTCGCCTGGTTCGCGGTGCTCGCGCTGCTCGGCGTCGTGCAGATCGTGCAGCATCCGGCGGTGCTCGGCGCGATCAACCCCTGGCACGGGGTCCATTTCTTCGCGCACAACGGCACGCACGGCTTCCTCGTGCTCGGCTCCGTCTTCCTCGCCGTGACCGGGGGCGAGGCGCTCTACGCCGACATGGGGCACTTCGGCATCCGGCCGATCCGGCTGACCTGGTTCTTCTATGTCTTGCCCGCGCTGCTCCTCAACTACTTCGGGCAGGGCGCGCTGGTGCTCGCCGACCCGGAAGCCGCCGCGCATCCATTCTTCCGTCTCGCGCCGGACTGGGCGCTCATCCCGATGGTGGTGCTCACCACCGCCGCCACGGTGATCGCGTCGCAGGCGGTGATCTCGGGCGCCTTCTCCCTCACCCGACAGGCGGTGCAGCTCGGGTACCTGCCGCGGGTGCACATCGAGCACACCTCGGTCACGCAGATCGGGCAGATCTACATCCCCGGCTTGAACTGGGTGTTGATGATCGCCTGCATCGGTCTCGTCGTCGGATTCCAGTCGTCGAGCAACCTCGCCGCCGCGTACGGAGTCGCGGTGACCACCGACATGGTGTTCACGAGCATCCTCTTCGCCGTCGTCGCGCGCTCGCGCTGGCACTGGGGACTGCCGGCGGTGGTCGCGCTGACGGCCGGCTTCCTCTCGATGGATCTCGCCTTCTGGGGTGCGAGCCTCCTCAAGATTCCGAGCGGAGGCTGGTTCCCGCTCGTCGTGGCCGGCTTCGTGTTCACGATCATGACGACTTGGAACCGCGGCCGCGCGATCCTCACCGAGCGCCTGAAGGAGCGCACGGTGCCCTTCGACCAGTTCCTCGCCGGGATCGCGGCGCATCCGCCGACACGGGTGAAGGGGACCGCGGTCTACATGGTCCGCGACCCGAAGGGCGCGCCGCACGCGCTGATCCAGAACCTCAAGCACAACAAGATCCTTCACGAGCGGATCATCCTCTTTGCCGTGATCACGGAGACGATCTCGCACGTCCCCGATGCCGAGCGGGTGACACTCGAGCGCGTCGCGCCGACCATCTTCCGCGTCGTCGCGCACCATGGCTTCGCCGAGCACCCCGGGGTGCCCGAGCTCCTCGAGCGGCTGCGCGTCGAGGAGTTCCACGTCGATCCGAACGAGACGACGTTCTTCCTCGGGCGCGAGACCCTGCTCGCCACCAACCGACCGGGGATGGCGCTCTGGCGTGAGCGGGTGTTCACCGTGCTGTCGCGCAATGCGCGCCGGGCGACGGTGTTCTTCCGGCTTCCGCCCGATCGAGTGGTCGAGCTGGGAGCGCAGATCGAGCTGTAGCGCCCGGGCGCGGGGTCGAGCACAATTGAGACA
>DASSZC010000198.1:0-2477 GCA_035702925.1 Gemmatimonadaceae bacterium
GGACGAGCAGCCGCTCGCCCCGCTCGGTCTCCCCCGGCCGGCCGAGTCGCGTCGATGCCAGCACGGCACGGGCCTCCTCGATCGCCGAGCGCACCGCGACAGTCGGCGTCAGCAGCTCCCACGCGTCGTGCGACATCCCGCGCTGCGTACGCATCGCGAGGTCATCGGCGTACTCAGCGAGCGCGCGGTAGCAAGCGGCCACCGCGACGCGGACCGGGCGATAGGGCCGCAGGGGCCAGAGCACGAGGGAGATCAGCATCACCCACGCACCGCCAACGAGGACGTACGCTCCCCGGTGCAATGCCTCGTTCATCCCGTCCGGGGGGACGGCGAGCGCGATGAGGTAGCTGCAGAGCACTGCGCCACCGATTCCGGCGCCAGGGCTTCCCCAGACTCGGGCCAGCGCGCAAGCCACCGAGACAGCGAACGTCAACAGGATCGCGGCAACGAGATGCCCGTGCGCGAGGGCGCCGAGTCCGACGGCGATCGCGGTGGCGATCGCGAGCACACCCATCGTCGTCGCGCGCGTCCGGTATGATCCACCGCGATCGTTCAGCGCGCCATTGAATCCGGCGAGCATCATCCACGTCGCCGCCTCGGCGGGGAGCCAGGGCGCGGCGAGCACGGGCGCCATCGTCGCCACCGCCGCGCGCAGCCCCGCCGCGTACGCCGGGCGGCGCGCACCGAGCGACGCCGCCGCGCGAAAGTGGTGCGTCGCCCGGCCGAGCGGGGTCATGCGGTCATGTCAGTAGCGCGAGTCGAGCCCCTCGACCACGCGCACGGTGTCGCGCGCGATCAGGAGCTCTTCATCCGTCGGCACGACCCATACCTCGATGCGCGAATCGTCGGTGCTGATCTTTCCCTCGGCGCCGTTCACCGTCCGCCGGTTGAGCTGCTCGTCGAGCTTCACCCCCATCCAGCCGAGCCCCTCGCAGACCGTGGTGCGCACCGATGCCGCGTTCTCGCCGATCCCGCCGGCGAAGAGGATCGCCTGCGCGCCGTCCATCGCGGCGATGTACGATCCGATGTACTTCCGGATGCGATAGCAGAACATCTCGATCGCCAGCCAGGCGCGGCGATCGTCGTGCTCCGCCGCCTCGGCGAGCAGCTCGCGCATGTCGTTGGTGAGTCCCGATACCCCGAGGAGACCGGACTGCTTGTTGAGCACTCCTTCGACCTCGGAGAGCGAGAGCCCTTCCTTGCCGGCGATGTAGTCGAGGATCGCCGGGTCGAGGTCGCCGGACCGCGTCCCCATGACCAACCCCTCGAGCGGGGTGAATCCCATCGAGGTGTCGACTGACACTCCCTTGTCGATCGCGCAGATCGACGCGCCGTTGCCGAGGTGCAGGGCGATGACCTTGGTGTCCTCGCGCGAGCGGCCGGTGAGCAGCCGGTAGCGATGCCCAACGTACCGGTACGAGGTGCCGTGGAAGCCGTAGCGCCTGACGCGATGCCGCCGGTAGAACTGGTAGGGGAGCGCGTAGAGATAGGCGCGCTCGGGGATCGTCTGGTGGAAGGCGGTATCGAACACCGCCACCTGCGGGACGCCGCTGCCTAACGCTGCACGAGCGGCGTGGATCCCGCGCAGGTTGTGCGGGTTGTGCAGGGGGGCGAGGTCGATCGTCTCCTCGATCCCGCGGATGACCGCGTCGTCGATCCGCACCGAGCGCACGAACCGCTCGCCACCGTGGGTGACGCGGTGGCCGACTCCGTCGAGCTCCGACGTCTTCGTGATCCCCGTTCCCGACGCCGAGCTCACCACCCACTTCACGACGAAGTCGACGACCGCCTTGTGGTCGCGCAGCTGCTCGGTGCCGCGCTGTGGCTCGCCGTTGGCGCCGCGGAGGGTGTAGACGGCTTCTCCACCGATCCGCTCCACGGTGCCGCGAGCGAGCTTCTCGTCCTTGTTCGCCGCCATCCGCTCGGCGTCGGTGCTGACTACCTGGAACTTGAGGGTAGAGGACCCGGCGTTGAGTACGAGGACGTTCATGGTCGTGGAGTCGAGGGGAGGCTGGTCGGCGGAATATACGGCGAGAACCGGCGCCGGCAGCCGGTAGCCCCCGGACATGACGCCGGGTTATCGTTGACCCCCATGCCGGCACACATCGTCCGGGGCGCGATCACCGCCGCGCTCCTCGCGCTCCCCTCGGCCCTTGGCGCCCAGCAAACCCCCGGTCGCGCGCCGCTCGACACCGCGGCCCTCGAGCGCGTCCTGCTCGGCGAGATGCGCGAGACGCACACCCCCGGCGTGTCGATCGCGGTCGTCCGCGGCTCGGAGGTCGTCTACGCGAAGGGGTTCGGAGTTACCAGCGTCGAGACACGTGAGCCGGTCACCCCCGAGACGCTGTTCCGCATCGGCTCGACGACGAAGATGTTCACCGGCCTTACCGCCGTGCTCCTCGCGCAGGACGGGAAGCTGCGCTTCGACACGCCGATCAACCGGTACGCGAAGGGCTTGACGCCGCCGATCGGGCGCC
>DASSZC010000526.1:0-4636 GCA_035702925.1 Gemmatimonadaceae bacterium
GATCGCGTTCCAGGCGTCGCGGCGATTGTCGCCGGCGACGAACCCCTTCGGGTACGTCGCGAAGCGCGCCCAGACCGTCCCGACCTTCGTGCTGTCGAGGTCGAACGAGCCGACGAAGAAGGGCATGTCGACGAGGTCGTGATAGTTCTTCGCCGAGTAGCTGCGGACGCCAGCGCTGCCGCCGGGGACCGCGGTCATCCCGGTGGCAACGAGCCAGGTCGGCTCGGTGCGAACGGTGACCGTCGCCGGCCAGTCGAAGCCGCGTCCTTCCGGATAGAGGAAGACGTTGGTGCCGTTGAAGAGCGCGAAGTTCGGCTGCGCCCACGCCATCGCGTTGTCGAGGGAATCGGCGAGGAAGTCGAACTTCACGGTGATCCGCTTCGCACCGTCAGCCCTGACGCGCCAGGTGTCGAAGTCGAGCTTGTCCCACTGCAGCGCCTTGCCGTCGCCGGTGGCGGCGAAGGCCGAGACCCACTTCGCGAACCATGTCATCTCGTACGCGCCGGGGGTCCAGGCGGGGAGCGAGAGGATCACCGGCGCGGTGCCGCTCGTCGCGAAGGTCATCGTGACCTTGAGCGTGCGATTCGGGGCGGTGGCGTTGTCGAAGGCGACTTCGTAGCGGATGTCGCTCACCGGGGCGGACGTGACGGCTGATGACGACGGGCGCGCCTGGGAGGAGGCTGGGGAGGCGGTGAGCGCGACGGCGGTGAGGGCGGCGGCGACGAACTGCGGGAGGGACGAGCGCATGGATGCGGAGGAAGGGTTGGGGTTCCTCAAAGATAGCGGGGAGGGCGGGAATGGTCTTGGGAATGGGAGGGAAACCGCCTGAGGAATGAACGGCGTGTGCAAGCACGTGAGGGCGGGGGCGTATAACGGTCGGGGGGTCGCGCGTCACCGGGATGCGCGGCAAGTTGGCTGCACCCGAACTCGAGGCGTTCCAACATGCGGTGGTCGAAAGCGATGGTCGTCGGTGTCGCGGCAATGGGGATGGTGGCGTTCGCCTGTAGCCGCGGCGACAACGCGGCGGAGCGCAACGGGAGCGGCGTCGGGACGGGGGGTGGGAGCGCGGCACCCGCGAGTGCTCCGCAACGCGGCATGGTCGGGGACGTGGCGGCGAGGCTCCGTGAGGAGGGGGGGATGAGCACGGAGCCGGCGGCGATGACGATGGCTGACACCATCGCCCCCACGGAGCCGCCGGCGGCGGGGGCGCAGTCACCGTCGCCGGCGGCGACGACGGCGATGATCATCCGCACGGGGACCGCGACGATCAAGGTCGATTCGCTGGAGCCGGCAGTCGCGCGGCTGCGGGCACTCGCGACCAGCGTCGGTGGCTACGTCGGGAACACCTCGATGCAGACGGGGAGCGACCAGCTGCGGAGCGCAACGGTCGAGATCAAGGTGCCGGCGGCGCGGTGGGGGCAGCTCGTGTCCGGGCTCAAGCCGATCGGGACCCTCGAGTCGGTACAGGAGAGCGCGCAGGATGTCGGTGAGGAGTTCGTCGACGTGCAGGCGCGGGTCTCGAACGCGAAGCGGCTCGAGGCGCGGCTGATCGACCTCCTCGCCAATCGCACCGGAAAGCTGAGCGACGCGCTGCAGGTCGAACGCGAGCTCGCCCGCGTGCGCGAGGAGATCGAGCGCTACGAAGGGCGCATCCGCTACCTGCGGACGCAGACCGCGGTCAGCACGATGACGGTGAATGTCCACGAGCCGCTGCCGGTACTCGGCTCGCACCCCGGCGACAACCCGATCGCCCAGGCCTTCCGCGACGCCTGGCGGATCTTCGTCGGCGTGATCGCCTTCCTGATCTCGAGCCTGGGGATCCTCATCCCGTTAGGCATCCTCGCCTGGCTGGTGTGGATGATGAGAGGCAGGTGGCGCAGGAAGGCGTAACGGGTGATGCATGGAAGTCTCGAAACTGCTGGATGCGTGGAAGTCTCGAAACGGCTGGATGCGTGGAAGTCTCGAAACTGCTGGGATGCATGGAATGGAAAGGGCCCGGCCAGTGGGATCAGGAACGGCGGTAGCGGGTCCCAAGCCATGCGTCTGGGCAGTGTCGAGACTTCCATGCATCCGGGCAGTGTCGAGACTTCCCTGCATCCGGGCAGTGTCGAGGCTTCCCTGCATCCGGGCAGTGTCGAGACTTCCCTGCATCGAGCAGTGCGACAGTGACCCCTCGCGCCAATCGAAGTCACACGCAATATTCGCCGAATGCCATCCAATCACCCCGCGCATCAGCGCCCCGATCTCCACCAACCCGCGCCCGGCGGCACCCTCGATGAGGTGAGCATCGCCGCCGAGGACGAGCTGCACAAGCCTTACGTCCCGCACACCGAGTCGCCCCGTGAGCTGACGCCGTCGGGGATCATCCTCGGGATGCTGCTCGGACTCGTCTTCTCGGCGTCGAGCGTCTATCTCGCGCTGAAGATCGGGCTCACGGTGAGCGCGTCGATCCCGATCGCGGTCCTCTCGATCACGATCTTCCGCTACCTGGCGAAGGCGTTCCGGGCGAAGCCGGCGACGATCCTCCAGAACAACATCGTCCAAACCACTGGGTCTGCAGGGGAATCAATTGCCGCGGGCACCGTCTTCACCCTCCCTGCCCTGCTCCTCCTCGGCTATGCGCTGCCATGGAGCAAGGTCGCGGCGGTGGCGCTGGTCGGCGGGATACTCGGCGTTCTGATGATGATACCGCTGAGAAAAAGCCTCATCGTCAAGGAACATCGCAACCTGAAGTATCCCGAGGGGACGGCGTGCGCCGAGGTGCTGATCGTCGGCGAGGCGGGCGGGATCCAGGCGAAGACCGTGTTCATGGGGTTCGGGCTCGGCGCGCTCTACAAGTTCCTCAACAACGGGTTGCAGCTCTGGCAGCAGGTCCCGGCGAAGACGTTCCAGCGGCTCCTGCCTAACGGGCGGACGGAGCTGTTCGGCGAGATCCAGGCCGAGGTCAGCCCCGAGCTGACCGGTGTCGGCTACATCATCGGTCCGCGGATCTCGGGGTACCTGTTCGCCGGCGGCGTCATCTCGTTCTTCGTGCTGATCCCGCTCATCAAGATGTTCGGGTCGGGGCTGGAGGCGACGGTGCTCCCGCTCGACACGAAGCTGATCAAGGACATGTCGCCGATGCAGATCCGCGCGGCATACGTCTACTTCATCGGTGCCGGGGCGGTGACGGCGGCGGGGATCTTCAGCCTCGTGAAGTCGATGCCGACGATCTGGCGCGCGCTGGTCGGCGGGCTCGGTGGGTTCCGTGGAGCGGGTGTCGCGGCCGACGCAGTCGAGACGCGGCGGACGCAGCGCGACCTGCCGATGACCTTCGTCCTCATCGGGCTGGTGCTGGCGGTGATCGCGATGGTCGTCCTCCCGCAGATCGGGATCAACGTCGTCGGCGCGGTGCTGGCGATCTTCTTCGCCTTCCTCTTCGTGACGGTGTCGAGCCGGATCACGGGACAGATCGGCGCCTCGGCGAACCCGATCTCGGGGATGACGGTGGCCGCGGTGTTGATGACCGCGCTCATCTTTCTCGCGTTAGGCTGGACGCGCCCAGAGCACCGTGTGCTCGCGCTGTCGATCGGTGGCGTCGTCTGCGTCGCGGCCGCGGTGGCCGGTGCGACGTCGCAGGACCTGAAGACCGGCTACCTCGTCGGCGCGACCCCGGCGCGGCAGCAGATCGGCCTCATCTTCGGCGTCGTCAGCTCGGCGCTGCTCATCGGCTGGACGATCCATTCCCTCGATGCCGCGTACACGACGATCGTGAAGCGCGACCTCCCGAGCGTGGTGATCCCGGCGGCGAACATCGATGCCGAGCGGGTCGCGTTGGACAACGGACGCATCGTCGGGATGGGGTTCGCCTCACCGGTCGCGGGGACGCAGTACTATCGCGTCGGCCACCTCTACGAGGCGACGGCGAGCGCGCCCTCCGGGCGCTACCTCGTCGACAACGCCGGCGCGATCCAGTACTACATCGACCCCGGCATCGGTGGGCGCGAGACGGTGGACTACACCGGTCGCAAGGTCGAGAAGCTCGACTCGCCGAAGTCGCAGATCATGTCGCTCGTCGTCGACGGGATCCTGACGCGGAAGCTGAACTGGGGGCTCATCATGATCGGCGTCTTCTTCGCCGTCGCGATGGAGATCCTCGGGCTTCCCTCGCTGGCGATCTCGGTCGGCGTCTACCTCCCGATCTCGACCTCGGCGACGATGTTCGCCGGGGGGATCGTCCGCTGGTTCGTCGACCGGGCGACGGCGGGGAAGATCAATGAAGCCGACGCCGACTCGGGGCCCGGGGTGCTCTTCTCGTCAGGGCTGATCGCCGGCGGCGCGATCATGGGCGTCCTCCTCGCCGCCCTCGCCGCGAAGCGCTGGGACGAGGACCTGAACTTCTCGAAGAACGTCCCCTGGCTCTCCGGCAGCATGCTCGCCGCCCTCGTCATCTTCGTCGCGGCCGTGTGCGTGCCGCTGTACCTGGTCGGACGAAAGGGAACGCTGGAGGGCGCGGAGCACCGTTAGGCGGGCGAGAGGGGGGCGTGATGCCTGACTGCGGGGAACTGCGGAACGGCGCCACCGAGGCACCGAGACGCTGAGAACAGCCCGTCAGGGCTGAGCTGTTTGCACCAGGGCCGAACTGATTGGGGGCAAG
>DASSZC010000544.1:0-2130 GCA_035702925.1 Gemmatimonadaceae bacterium
CGCGGATGGGTGGCGCAACGCGCTACCTCTTCCCCTTCCTCTCGTCGACGCTGGCGGTGTTCGGCGGGGTCCTGCTGATCATCTTCCTCTCTGTGTACATCGGTGCCGAACCGACGACGTACCGCAGCGGGTTGATGCACCTCTTCCCGCAGCGGACGCGAAAGCGCGCCGACGAGGTGTTGGCGGCGATGGCGGTCGCGCTCCGGAAATGGCTGGTCACGCAGCTGATCGCGATGGCGGTCATCGGGTCGGTGACGACGATCGTCCTCCTGATCTTCAAGGTGAAGGCGGCGTTCGCGCTCGGGCTGCTCGCCGGCTTGTTCGAGTTCATCCCGACGATCGGCCCGATCCTCAGCGCCGTGCCGGCGATCGCGATGGGCTTCCTCGACTCGCCGGAGAAGGCGCTGTTCATCGGCGTCGCCTACATCGGGATCCAGTTCCTCGAGAACCACATCCTCATCCCCCTGCTCATGCGCGGCGGGGTGGACCTGCCGCCGGCGCTGACGGTGATCAGCCAGGCGCTGATGGCGCTGGTGTTCGGGTTCATCGGGCTGATGGTCGCGGTTCCCCTGCTTGCGGCGGTGATGGTCCCGATCAAGATGCTCTACGTGCAGGACGTGGTCGGGGATCGGATGGAGGTGTTCGACGAGGACGATGACGACGAGGATGATGAGGATTGAACGGCGCCTGCTGGGATGAGGATGGCAAGCGCGGGAATCGAATGGCGGGGACGGAAGGGAGGGAAATGGCCAGGGTTCCGGTGACGGTACAATGACCGATGCTGGGGGGCAGGACCCATTCACCCTTCCGCTCCTCCTTCGCTATCCGTCGCTGGCCTGGATACCGCGCGTTCGGCTCGGCGCCTTCCCGACGCCCGTCGAGCGGCTGCCGTCGGCGCACGGTGAGCTCTGGATCAAGCGCGACGACCTCTCCGGCTCGCCGTTAGGCGGGAACAAGGTCCGCTCCCTCGAGTTCCTCCTCGCCGGCCTCGCCCCCGGCGACGAGGTCGTCACCACCGGCGCCCGCGGCTCGACGCACGCCCTCGCCACCGCGGTCTACGGCCGCGCCCTTGGCGCCCGTGTCACGGTGGTGCGCTGGCCGCAGGAGATGAACCCCGAAGCGTACCAGGTGGCCGCCGCCATTCGCGGGATCGCCGCCGAGGTGCGCGACGCCCGCTCGACGTTAGGCGCGCTCGTCACCGCGACGTTCATCCGGCTGCGCCGCGGGGCACGGTGGATCCCACCCGGGGGGACGTCGGCTCGCGGCGCGCTCGGCCACGTCAACGCCGCCCTCGAGCTGGCCGAGCAGGTGTCGGCCGGGCGGCTGCCGAAGCCGGCGCGGATCGTCGTACCGTTAGGCAGCGGTGGCACCGCCGCCGGGCTCGCCCTCGGGCTGGCGATCGCCGGGATGGAGACGACGCTGTCCTGCGCGGCGGTCGCCCCGCGGGTCGTCGCCAACAGGCGCCGCATCCTGTCGATCGCGGCGAAGTGTGCTCGATTCATCGAGCGCGGGACGGGGACGAACGTTCCCCGCCCCGACCCGCGACGGATCGTCATCGACCGCACGCAGTACGGCGGGGCGTACGGCCGGCCGACGACGCAGGGGCGCGACGCGGCCCGCTGGTTGCTGGACGCGGCTGGGATCGCGATCGATCCGACGTACAGCGCGAAGGCGTTCGCCGCGGCGATGGCGAATGCCGCGAACGAGGGGAGCCCGGGGCCGACGCTGTTCTGGCTGACCTACGATGCGCGGGCCTGCGTCGCCGCCGTGGAGCGAGTATGACCGACACGCACACACACCAGTCCGGGCAGCTGCAGATCGCGCACGAGGAGTCGGGTGAGGGATTGCCGGTGGTGCTGCTGCACCCCTTTCCCCTCGACCACAGCTATTGGACCCCGCAGCTCACCGCGTTCGTCGATCACTGCCGGATCATCGCCCCCGACATGCGCGGCTTCGGCGGGACACCGGCGTTCCCTCCGTACAACGTCGACCGCTACGCCGACGACGTCATCGCGCTCCTCGACAAGCTGTCGATCGAGAGCGCGGTGATCGGCGGCTGCTCGATCGGCGGCTACATCGCCCTCGCCCTCTGGCGCCGCCATCGCGATCGCGTTCGCGGGGTGATGCTGT
>DASSZC010000175.1:0-9630 GCA_035702925.1 Gemmatimonadaceae bacterium
GCGATCTGGTTCTCTGGCACTGGAATGTCCCGTGTCTGGCGTGTTCGTGTGTTGCAGTTCAGCCGATCACGGTCCCTTCCGTGTCGTATGCGGTCACCGGTCCGGCGCCAAGTTCCTCGAGAGGTTCACGAATCTTCGTCGCATCACCGACCACGGTCAGGCGGAGGCGTCCGGGATCGAGGTGTCGGCGGGCCGCCTCGAGGACATCCTTCGCCGAGACAGATTGGATCTTCGAGCGGTAGCTGTCGAAGTAGCTGTCCTCGAGCCCGTAGAGCACCAGGTTCGCGATCGCGGTCGCGATGGCGGCGGTCGTCTCGTAGCGAATCGGGAAGACCCCGCTCAGGTAGCTCGTTGCCAGCGTCAGTTCTTCCGTGCTGATCGGCTCGGAGCGAATGCGATCGACTTCCGAGAAGATTTCCCGCGCCGCTGCCGCCGTCACTTCGCTGGCGACCGCGGTCGAGATGACGAAGGGCCCGGCGCCGCGGCGCCATTCGAACTCCGAGTGCGCGCCGTACGTGAACGCATTGCGCTCACGGAGGTTGAGGTTGATGCGCGACGAGAACAATCCGCCGAGCACCGCGTTCATGACGACGACGCGGAAGTAGTCCGGATGGACTCGCGGGATCCCGACGTGCGCGACGCGAATCTCCGACTGCGGGGCATCGGCTTTGGCGATGATGTGCACGCCGCGCGGCGCGGCGGTCGGTGCGTCGACCACTCGCACCGGAGAGGGCGCCGCGCCACTCCATCCGCGAAAGGCGTCCTTCACAAGCTTCGTCGCGTCATCGACCGTCACGTCCCCGGCGACGACCAGCGTTGTTCCGCCAGCGCGGTAGCGCGCGGAGTAAAGCTCTCCGACGTCGCGTCCCTCGATCGCGGCGACGGATGCCGGTGTGCCGCCCTCGGGACGCGCGTACCGCGACTCCGGCGCATACACGAAGCGCGACATCATCTCGTCGGCGAGACCGCGCGGCTCGGTGCGGAGCTGGAGGAGCTCCGCCATGCGCTCGCCCCTGAGCCGTTCGAGCTCGCGCGACGGAAAGGTTGGCGCGGTGAGCATGTCCGCGAACAGCGCGAGCGCCGCCGCGAGGTGTGGCCGCGTGACTGTCAGCCCGGCGATGGCGACATCCCAGTCGGCGCTGGTGGTGACCGACGCGCCGAGGCCTTCGAAGCGGAGGGCGAGCGTTTCGCCGTCCATCGATGCCGTTCCCTCGGGAAGCATCGCTGCCGTCAGCGCGGCAAGCCCTTCGCGACCGACCGGATCACAGACGGCGCCCGCTTCGATGACGGCGATCACGCTCACCACCGGCAGCTTGTGCGTGGGCGCCACGATCAGCGTCATCCCGTTCCCCAGGGTCCGCCGTTCGAAATGGGGAAACGAATACGGGCGGGGCGCCCCCGGCTGCGGCCGCGGGGAAAATGCGGTGGTCGTGCTCATGCGCCGGCTCCCGCGGCGATCGGTTCTTCGATGTCGGCGGCCACGCGCGGAACGTAGATGAGGCTCGCGCGGTTGTCCTCGCCGAGCCGTGCGCGCGCGAACGCATCGACGTCGGCCGGATTGACCGCGCGGTAGCGCTCCAACTGCTCGTTCACCAGTCGCGGATCCCCGAAGAAGGTCGCGAACTTTGAGAGCTGGTCGGCGCGCTCCCCGGCGAGCTGCATTCCGCGAATGAAGTCAGACTCGATCAGCGCCTGCGCGCGCTCGACCTCCTCCGCGGTGACCCCCTCGTCACGCAACCGGTCCACCACCCCTTCGATCGCGCGTTCGATCTCGTCGGAGCTCACCCCGTGGCGGGCCGTGACGTCGATGACGAGCAGGTCGGCGCCCTTGGCGAGATCGTAGGTGAACGCACCCGCCTCCTGCGCCAGCTGCTGTTCGCGGACCAGGCTCCGATAGAGCCGGCTTCCCCGCCGCATCCCGAGTATCGCCCCGCAGATGCTCGCCGCGTAGTACTCGTCGCTGCCGAACACCGGCGAGCGGAAGGCGAGGAAGACGCGCGAGAGCGCGACGTCATCGTACACCGTTTCGCGAAGGCGCTCACCGAGCACTGGGGGAAGCGACATGTCGCGCAACGGCGGCTTTCCCGGCCCGCGCGGGATCGGGCCGAAATAGCGCTCGACCGCGGCGCGTGCCTGTTGCGGGTCGAAGTCCCCCGCGATCGAGAGTACCGCGTTGTCCGGGGTGTAGTAGGTGCGGAAGAAGTCCGCGACATCTTCGAGGCTCGCAGCGCTCAGGTCTTCCATCGACCCGATCAGCGAATGATGGAACGGGTGCGAGGGTGGGAAGCACAGCGCCGGCAGCTTTTCCCACCAGCTCCCGTATGGCTGGTTGTCCATCGACCATCGCCGCTCGTTCTTCACCACGTCGCGCTGCAGGTCGAGCTTCTGCTGCGTCATCCCCGGGAGCAGGAATCCCATACGGTCCGCCTCGAGCCAGAGAATCGACTCGAGGTGATTCGAGGGAACGGTCTCGAAGTAGTTCGTGCGCTCCAGCCAGGTGGATCCATTGAGCGTCCCGCCGGCGCGCTGGATCGTTTCGAAGTGCTCGTTGGTCCCCACGTGCTCGGAGCCCTGGAAGAGCATGTGCTCGAACAGGTGCGCGAAGCCGGTGCGACCCTCACGTTCGTTCGCCGATCCGACATGGTACCAGAGGTTCACCGCCGCGATCGGCGCGGTGTGGTCCTCGGAAAGAGTGACGAGCAGGCCGTTCGCCAGGCGAAACGTTTCGATCGGAATTTGCATCGGCGAAAGTTGTACGAGTGTCCCGGAGAGCGGAACCGCGCGTCGGCCGCGCGTCGGGCCGGCGCGGCGGTGCAGGCGCGGCGCCAGAATCCCTGCGCGCAGTATTGAGTAAACAGTCATGTTTATATAAATCCCGCGGCGGCGAGACTTGCGCGGAATTCAATGTGACAGCATTGTTTATTCAATGTCACGACGCTACGTCATGCGCGGCCGGGCCGCGGCCGCAGACCAGACCCGCCGCCGCATCATCGAGGCCGCGATCGCGCTCTATGAGGCCCGCGGACCCGCGGACACTACCTTCTCGGCCGTCGCCGAGCACGCAGCCGTCCAGCGGTTGACCGTCTACCGCCACTTCCCCGACGAGCGGCTGCTCCTCGATGCCTGCTGGGCATTCTGGTCGGCACTCCATCCGCTCCCCGTCATTCACCGGTGGGAGGCAATCCCGGATCCGCGCCAGCGGCTGCGCACCGGGCTCGATGCGCTCTACATCTATTATGAAGCGGCCGGAGCGTTGCTCGAGCGGATGCTCATCGACCGGGAGCGGATGCCTGCCCTCGCCGAAGTCATGGCACCCTTCGACCGCTGGACCGCGGAGGCGCGCGCATCGCTCCTCGAGGGGTGGGGCGCGCATGGGCGCCCGCGTCAGTGGATCGTCGCCCTCATCGATCATGCGCTGCGCTTCACGACGTGGGCGTCACTCTCCCGTACCGGGATCCTCCAGCCCGGGGAGGCATCGCGCATCCTCTGCCGCGCCGTCGCCGACATCGCGCGCGACCCCTACGCCTGACGCTCAGCGGTAGGCGGGCACCTTCAGGCCGTTCGACACCGCCAGCTGCAGCCACATCCCGGCCTGCGCGTGACCCGGTACCCCACAGGCGATCATGTACTGCCCGGCGCGATCAGCGACGAAGTCGATCGTGCCCGTCTCGCCCTCCTGCAATCCTTCGTCGAGCTGCGGCAGCGCCGCGGCGTCGAACGCCGGCTCCGACGGCTCGATCGGCGGCGGCAGCACCTTCTGCAGGACGATCGCCGAGTGCTGCAGGTCGGAATCGCGGTTCGTCACCGCGACGTGGATCCGCCATCCCGTCGGCACGTAGAGGCCATGGCTGCCGTGCGTCGCCCCGTTGTAGTTCAGCGAGCCGTTGAGCCCATTGTAGCCGGCGATGAGCTGCAGCGAGACGGTGCGCGACCGCTGGTCGTAGGTGAGGAACTCGTTGACGCGCACCGGGCCCTCGGGAGCGGGGACGTGCACTGCCGTCGAGTCGCCGTGCGGCGGGCGCGTCGCGACGTTAGGCACCGCCGCCGTCGGGCGCGAGCTCGTCTTCACCGTGTCCCGCGCCGGCGCCGGCGTGGCAGGGGTCGCGGGATTCTCACGCGGGACCGCTGACACCGCCGGCGTGGCAGCGGCTGCCCGCGCCGCCGTCGACGGCTGCGAATCCGCCGGCGGTGTCGCCCCGCCCGGCGCGGGGGCGACGGCGGCGGCGCTGGTCTCGGAACGCGGTCCGACGGCGTAGCCCGCCGCCGACGAATCCGCGCGCGCCGCGTCAGCGCTGCTCGTCCGCTCCGCGCACCCCACCACAGCTGCTGTCAGCGCCGCGACGAGCCACCTCATTGCGAACTCCGCTCGAACAGGTAGACCACCGGCACCTTCAACGATTCGTTGACGACATACCGCCACGTCTGGTCGCGGCTCTGCGCGATCGGGCTCGTTCGCGTCGGCGACGTCAGTGGATTCAGCCCCAGCCGCCGCGCCAGGATCGAGAGCCGGAGCATGTGAAAGGGATCGCTCACCAGGATCACGTCACGGCGGGGCTGGCCGTTCATGATCGCCGCCACGCCCTGCAGCGATTCGCGCGTCGTTCGCCCCGTGTTCTCGAGGACGATCGCGCTGTCCGGGACGCCACGCCGCAAGGCATACCGGCGGCTCACCGCGGCCTCGCTGGTGGTGTCGCCATCGCCGCGGCCACCGGTGAAGATCATCCGCGGCGCGAGCCCGGCCCGCCATAACGCGATCGCATGGTCGAGCCGCGCGCGGAGTACCGGCGATGGACGCCCGACGTATTGCGCCGCGCCGAGAACGACGATCGCGGTCGCCGGGCGGGCTTCGTCTCGCCGCCCGGTGATCACCACCTCTACCATCGTCAGGGCCCAGAGGCCGAGCAGGAGAAGCCCGGCGACGCCGAGCACTCGTAATCGGCTCTTCCCAGTCATCGTGTCCAAGCTAGCAACCGCGATCGATGCGCGGAACGACTTGCGCGACCTGGATTCACTCCGCGAGGCTGAGGAGCGCGAGCCAGAAGACGTCGAAGGAGACGCGCGACTCGCGATCCGGGTTGAGCGCGGCTTCGAGCGCGAGCCCGTCGAGCATCGCGACGACGACTCCCGACATCAGCTCCGTCGGGACGCGGGGCTTCAGCTGCAGGAGCTTGAAGAGATGCGTCGTCGTCACCTCTGCCTGCGCGTGACGCAGCCGCGCCGATCGCTGGGCAGCGAGCACCGCGCCTGGCGCGGGGTCGTGCATCAGCTCGAGCAGGACGCGCAGCTCGCGCAGCTCGAGCTCGCGGTCGATCCACCGCCAGAGCGAGTCGATCGCCTCCGCCGGCGGGCAGTTATGCATCGCGTTCCGCTCGCGACTGAGCACACGCTCGGTGAGCCATTCGATCAGCCGCGCGAGGAGCGCGTCCCGATCCCGGAAGTGGTAGTGGATGAGCGCCTTGCTCACCCCCGCTTCCGTGGCGACGTCCTGCATGCTCAGGCGCACGAGCCCCGCGTCGCGCACGCGGCGCGCCGCGGCGGCGAGGATCTTCGCCGGCGCCGACTCGTTCTGGTCGCGTCGAACCGCGTCGGTAGTCAGAAGTTGATCCGTGTGCGAGGTGTGGGTGTCTCGACCGTGTAGCCATCGCTCGTGAGCTGTGCCCGCAACGCATCCTGCGCCGGCACTTCGCCGTGGACGAGGTAGACCTTGCCGAGGGCCGGTGATGCCTTGCGCACCTCACCGAGCCAGCGCGCAAGCTCGGTCCGGTCGGCGTGCGCGCTGTAGCCGTTGAGGATCGCGACCTGCGCCCGCAGCGGCTGCTCCTCGCCGAGGAGCCTGAGCGTCGGCTGTCGCTCGACGATGCGCCTGCCTAACGTGTGCTCGGCCTGGAAGCCGACGATCAGGACCGTGTTGCGCGGGTCGCTGACTCCGTTGGCGAGATGATGGACGATGCGCCCCGCCTCCGCCATCCCCGACGCGGCGATGATGATCATCGGGCCCTGTGCGCTGTTCAGCGCCTTCGACTCGCTGACGTCGCGGGTGTAGTGCACGAGGTCGAAGCGGAACAGCTCGTTCACCTCGCGGATGAACTCTTCCGTCTGGTCGAACAGGTCGGGATGGAGCTCGAACACCGCGGTCGTGTCGATCGCCAGCGGACTGTCGACATAGATCGGGATCGGGGGAATCCGCTTCTCGCGCGCGAGGATGTGCAGGTCGTAGATGATCTCCTGCGTCCGGCCGACCGCGAAGGCCGGGATGAGCACCCGCCCGCCGCGCGCCGCGGTCTCGCTGACCACCTTCGCCAGTGCGCCACGCATGTCCTCGATCGGCGGATGATCGCGATCACCATACGTCGATTCGAGCAGCACGATGTCGGCGCCTGACGGCGGCCGCGGATCGCGGATGATCGGCAGCCCGTACCGGCCGATGTCGGCGGAGAAGATCAGCCGGCGCGTCGTACCCTGTTCGCTGCAGTCGACGACGACCGACGCCGAGCCGAGGATGTGGCCGGCGTCGACATAGGTGACGCGCACCCCGGGCACGACGTCGAATGTCCTGCCGTACGGCACGCCGACCATCAGCTCCAGCACGCGCGTCGCGTCGCGCAGCGAGTAGAGCGGGAATATCAGCTGCTTCGATCGCTTCGCGTAGAAGCGCGCGTCCTGCTCCTGGATGTGCGCGGAATCGGCGAGCATGAGCGCGCAGAGGTCGCGCGTCGCCGGGGTTGCCCAGATCGTCTTGTCGTAGCCGCGGCTGACGAGAAAGGGCAGGCGCCCCGAGTGATCGATGTGCGCGTGCGAGAGCACGATCGCGTCGATCTCGTCCACCGGTACCGGGAGTGTGCGGTTCTTCTCGTCGCTGGGGAGGCGGCGCCCCTGGAACATCCCGCAGTCGAGCAGCACGGTGCGGCCGTTGACGCGGAGGATGTGGCACGACCCGGTGACCTCGCGCGCTGCACCAAAGAACTCGAGCTCCATCGGGATCTCCGCTCCGGGTTGGCCCTCCCCCCCCCGCTCAGGCGCTGCCCGCGGTGAGGGTGCCTGTCAGGGCTCGACTACGTCCCGCTGGAACACGATCGTCAGTCTGGTGCCGTCCTGCGCCATCATCGCCGGCTCCCACCGCGAGCGGCTGCGCTCATTGAGCAGGTCGGTCAGCGCATCTTCGTCATCGCGCGGCTGCCGGGTCAGACGCAACATCACCGCCTGGTATTCTTTCATGCTCGCGAAATTACTAGCTTCCCCTGCATGGACACCACCCCGCGTTTCCCGACACTCCGCCTCGTGCAGCACCCGCTGGTACAGCACAAGGTCACCCTCCTTCGCGACCAGCGCACGCCGACGAAGATCTTCAAGGAGCTCGTCGACGAGATCGCGATGCTCATGGCCTACGAGGCGACCGCGGATCTCCCGCTCGAGGCGGTTCCCGTCGAGACTCCGCTCGAGAAGAGTGAAGGGCAGCAGGTCAGTGGCAAGAAGCTGACACTCGTCCCGATCCTTCGCGCCGGACTGGGGATGGTCGAGGGGATCCTTCGCCTCGTCCCCGCCGCGCGCGTCGGCCACATCGGGCTCTATCGCGATCACGACACTCTCGAGCCGGTGGACTACTACTTCAAGGTGCCTGGGGATACGTCGGAGCGCGACTTCTTCGTTCTCGACCCGATGCTCGCCACTGGGGGAAGCGCGGTCTCCGCCGTCGCTTCCCTCAAGCGTGCCGGTGCCTCACGCATCCGCTTCCTCTGCCTCGTCGCCGCTCCGGAAGGGGTCAAGCGGCTCGCCGACGCACACCCCGACGTCATCGTCTACTGCGCGGCCCTCGACCGTGAGCTGAATCCGCAGGGCTATATCCTGCCGGGGCTGGGCGATGCGGGGGATCGACTCTTCGGGACCCGTTGATCATCGCGGCTCTGGGCTGTAAGCGATAAGCTGCAGGCAGAAAGCAGACGGCGCCGAACCGTGATGCGGTGGCGCCGTCGCTTGCAGCTTCACGCTTACAGCTTATCGCTGCTGATCAGCCGAACCACTCACGCGGGCAGTCCCGCTGCTGGCGGGCGGCATCCATGATCCAGCGCTGCGTCTGCGGATCGGTGACTTCGTCGGCGACGGTGTTGAACCACATCGCGGCGCGCTTCTGGTCACCGACGCGGCGCCACAGCTCCCCGACCAGGTAGCTCAGCACGGCCCGCTCTTCGCGCGGCACGCCGTCGAAGCTGGCCAGCGCCTCCTCGAACTTCCACGCTGCCTTACGGCGGAAGAAGCGTTCGGCCTCGCTGTCGTTTTCATCGACGCAGCACCACGCGGCGCGGAGCAGCAGGTCGGCGACGTGGCGCGGCTCGCTGGACTGCCAATCGGCCACCTTGGCCGCCGCCTCGTATTTCTCCGAGCCGTTCATCCCGGTCGAAGCAACGGGGGCGAGCTCGTTCCAGACGTGCTCCTTCAGCGTCGGCGTCACGTCGGCTTCTTCGGTGAAGTCGCGCTCAGCCCCCGAGTACCCACACCGGTTGCAGGTATGGATGAGGTACGGGAGCGGCTGCGTGCCAGCGGCGCGCTCGTGGAAATCCGTCCGCTTGCCCCCGAAGGAGTTGGTCGACACGACCGCCTGCGAGCGGAATCTCGTGTCGCAGACCGGGCATCGAAGGTCGATTTGCTGCAGAGTCGTCATTTGGCTACCTGCTCACTGTTGCTTCCCCGCTCCTGCCGTAAAGGAAATTCTGTGCCACACCTCCCGAAGACCCGCCCTTGTTCGCTTTCACGTGTCCCGCTATCATTCCGCCCGTCTGACCACCGGGCAACTCGCCGGTTCCGCGCCGCCACCCGCGACCTGGGAGTTGATGCTCATCAACCTGCTGCCGGATTTCTTCGCTGCACTGCAGAGCGCCGACCCGGCTGCCGCCTACCAACGCTACTTCGACGCCCATAAAAGCCTCCTCTCGGCTTATTGGCAGAACTACGTCGTCGACCCCGACGGCGCCCACTTCCAGGATGTAGTCCAATCCACCGTCGCTGCCGACCGCAGCGACCTGCGCGCGATGCTCGAGCGCACGGACGTCGTCTCGCTCGCCCGCACCACCGAAGAACAATGCGCGACGCTCCTCGACACGGATGTCGACATCGACGTCGTGCTGATGGTCGGCGTCGGCGCCGCGAACGCCGGTGAGCTCGTGGTCAACGGCCGCGGCATCGCCTTCGTCTGCCTCGAGCACTTCACGAGCGTCGCCAACCCCGAGACCCAGGGACTCGGCCTCGACCCGGAGCTCGTTCCACTCTGGCTCGCGCACGAGATCGCGCACGCGGTGCGCTATACCTCGCCCGGCAGCCGCAGCGAGATGCGCGCGCTCATCGAGGCCGCTGGCGGCTACTACTCCTACTGGGAGACGGGGCGACACGCGACGCTTCGCGAGCTGCTGGTCAACGAGGGGCTCGCCGTGCAGGTGTCGCAGGCGATCAGCCCCGGACACGCGGCGTGGGAGTACTTCGGCTACGGCCGGCGACAGTATGCGCGCGTCCGTGAGCTGGAGAGCATCATCGCCCGCGCCGTTGCCCCCGACCTCGACTCGGCGGCGCTCGGACTGCGCCTCCGTTACCTGTCGGGGGGAATGAGCGACGAGGCCCGCACCGTCGACCGTTATGTGCTCC
>DASSZC010000174.1:0-5889 GCA_035702925.1 Gemmatimonadaceae bacterium
AGCTCGTGCAGTCGCTGGCCGCGGCCGGCGACGACGCGCGCGCGCTCCGCGAGGCGCGCACGCACGAGCTGCTCGTCCGCACGGAGCTGGGGGCGGAGCCTGACGCACGCATCCGGAGCTTCCTCGATCGCCACGCACCGATGGCCGCGCGAGACATTCCCCCTCGAGCACGGGGCGGCGTGGTCGCGGGCGATGGAAAGGGTGCCGCGACACCGACCGTCGACGAGCTTTGCGCCCACGCGCGGCAATGCTTCTACACGTTCACGCGCGACGGATTCGACGAGGGGATACGCCTGGCCGAGCGTGCCGTACGAACGTCGCCGACGCATGCGGACGCGCACACGACGCTCGGGGCGCTCTGCATCCTTCTCAGCCAGGCGGAGCGAGCTGGCGATCCGCGCTCGCGCGGCGTGAAGCATTGCCTGCGGGCCGCCATGCTCGACCCGACGCTGAGCGAACCGAAGATGCTGCTCGCCTGGGCCGCGCAGCTGGAGGAGCGCTTCGAGAACGCGGAAGCGCTCGCGATCGAGGGGCTCGCGCTCGATCCCGACGGGCTGTTCGCCAACACGGTGCTCGGATGGGTGCGGCTCAACTGGGGGCTCACCGCGGGACGCTGGGACAAGTGTGTGGAGAGCCTTTCCTCGATGAAGCGCGCACTGGACCTCAGCCCGCGTGACGCGTACATCCCCCTCGGACTCGGAGCGCTGTACACCCTGGCCGGGGAGTACGACGAGGCATCGAGGCTCCTTGGGGACGCGATCGAGTCCGAGCGGTGGACAGCGAACGAGATGCGCGGTGTCGGCGCGCTCACGCTGCAGGGCATCGCACGGCTCCATGCAGGCGGCGTCGCGGTCGCGCGGGGTCACCTCGACGCGGCGGCAAGGGACTATGCGGATGCGCCGCAGATCTATGCACCCTATGTCAAGGCGCTGACGCTCTGCGCACTCGGCGACATCGAGCGCATCGAGGGCAGGTACGGCGACGCGGCCTCACGGTACGCGCGCGCGCGGGACCTGCTCGTCGGAGTCGCGGAGATGATCGGGTGCGGCCACCTCATGGTCCGCGTCGAGACGCGACTCGCCGGTGTGTTTCACCGCCTGCGGATGCGCGCTGAAGAGGAGCGGCACGCGAGCTCGGCGAGCCTGCTGACCGCGACTCGAAACGGCTTTTCGTTCAATTGGTGCTGGGGGATCTCGGAGGGGGAGCTGCACTACGACTGGTCGGTGTACCACGCGGAGTGCGGCAACACTGAGGCGATGATCTCGTCGCTGGAACGCGCGATCGATTTCGGCTGGCGTGAAACACCGCTGCTCGGCGTCGAACCTGCCTTCGCCGCCCGCGTGACGGACGACCGACTGCAGCGCCTCGTAGCGGAAGCGCGACGGCGGCCCCGTCTCAAAGATGGATGAATCGACGGGTCGCCGGCTCGCTCGACCGATCGGCCTTCGACTACTCGAATCAGTTCCGCGGCATCCGTGCGGCGGGGCGCCACGGAGAAGCGCCCGCACTTGCACCTCTCACTGGAGACGTCAGGGATGCAGCCGAAGCGTCGCGGACGTCGAGCCGGTAGCTGCCGCTCGCACCTGCTTCCACGCTCGAGGCGGCAATGACATAGTACGCGCTCGCTGGCGCGGAGAAAGTGATCCGTGCCGGGGTCGTGCCGGTTCCCGCGGCGCGGGCAACCGCAATGCCGGCGGCGTTACGTAACGACAGCCGCGGAGTAAAGCCAGGCGCCCACTCCGTCAGGCTCACGGACTGTCCCTCCCAGAGAAAGAGGAAGAACTCGTCGTGATACTGCGTCTCGGAATGGTCGTGACAGTCGAGCGATTGCAGGTGTTGCTGTGTCGTGATGTTGCGGGCGACCAGGATCTCCTCGCAGCGCGTGACGTCTTCCTCGTCCGGCAGCACGGAGAACGAGTACTCGCCTAACGTCGACGGATCGAGCTCGGCGACGGCGATCGCGTTCGGTCCCGGTGGGAGGATCGCGCGCATCGCGGTCTCGCCACTGTGAGGGCGTGCGGCCTTGCCGCCCCATCCCAGCCCGCTGGCCGCGTCGAACGAGAACACCAACGGGTCGAAGGTGTCGGACACAGCGTGCACCGTGACTGCGCGTCCGGCGGCCAGCGTGAACTGGTAGAAGTCGAAATACAGGCCATCGATCTGGCAGTCGATCGGCCTCAGCACACCGCCACCCATGCGGTCCACCCGGATTGCACGCGCGTTGCCGAGAACGCATGGATCGCCCGCATCGATCTCGAACGAGACTGACGGGACGCCGGGGAGCGAGGCGACGACGTGGATCGGGCCGATGATCGCGAGCTCCTCGGCGCGGGTCATCGCATCCCCGGCGCTATTGCTCTCGGTGATTGGCGGATCGATCGTCGCGGCGCGGCCCTGCGTCGTCCAGCGAATGTCCGCGCCGGCGAACGGTTTGCCGTCGGTACCGACGACGTGCACGCGCAGGGGCGAGTGCGCGTCGTCGCCGCGGATGGAGGATTGAACGCCACCACTCGCGATCTCGAGCTCACGCGGCGCTACTGCCCGAGCAGGTCCGGTCCCGTCGTGGCAGGCCGACGCGATGAGCAATGCGATAGTAGTGGTGCCGGTTCGAACGTACGCGAGACGCATCGGCTCCTCCATCAGGAAGCTGGTTGTCGCGGCCTGGCGGGGACGATGGAGTCAAGATCGCAGACTTGATCACCGGGTTATCACCACTCCGTCACCGCCCGGCAGCCTGACCCCACGGCAGCGCTCGACAGCGGGAACATCCGCAGTGGACCGCGTCTTGTAGGGGCAGATGCATCGGCACGCCGATCGCGCCACATACGCCCCCGATCCGACAAATCCCTGATGTCAGCACAGCAGAACCCTACGACGCCGCCGATCGCCGACGCGAAGCAGACCGAGGTCGCCGTGCTCGCGGGCGGTTGTTTCTGGGGAGTCGAGGATATCCTCCGCGACGTGCCGGGTGTCATCGACACCGACGTCGGCTACACCGGCGGATGGCTCGAGAACCCGACGTATCACGACACCCACGACAGCAAGTCGGGGCACGCCGAGGCGGTACGGATCACCTTTGACCCATCGGTGCTGAGCTACGAAACGCTGCTCGCGCAGTGGTTCTTCCGCCTGCACGACCCGACGACGCTCAACCGCCAGGGGAACGACGTCGGCACGCAGTACCGCTCGGCGATCTTCCCGCAGAGTCCCGAGCAGAAGGAGACCGCCGAGCAGGTGATCGCGCGCGTCAACGCGTCCGGGAAGTGGAAGCGCCCGATTACGACGAGCATCGAGCCCGCGTCGACGTGGTACAGCGCGGAGAAGTACCACCAGGATTACCTGCGGAAGAATCCAGGCGGGTATACGTGCCACTACATGCGGCCGTAGGGGCAGCCGTTAGCCGTTAGCCATTAGCTGTCAGCGAGGGCGTCCACAGCACTGCGCCTAACGCCCGACTCCTGACAGCTGACAGCCGGTCGGCAGACAGTCGGCATCGCGCTCCGCGATCACCCGTCGCGCTGAGACGACGTGCTGGCGGAACCAGCGGCCGCGGGGGGAATCGAGGTCGTCGTAGCGGACGGCGCGCTGGCCGGAGCTCGCGTGGATGATGCGGCCATCGCCGACGTAGATCGCGGCGTGGGTGATGCGGGTGCCGCGGCCAGCGAAGAGGAGGAGGTCGCCGGGGAGGAGCTCGGCGCGGCGGGCGGGGATGCGCGTGCCGGCGGCGCTCAGACCGCGCGCCGTGCGCGGCAGGTCTATTCCCTGCTGCGAGTACACCCAGTGGATGAACCCCGAACAATCGAAGCCGCTCTTCGGCGAGTCGCCGCCGTAGCGGTAGCGTGTGCCGACCAGCTCGTCCGCGGTCGCGACGACGAGGGCGCGCGGAGTCGGCGCGGGGGCGGTGACGGACGAGGGGGGCGCACCGGGGTCGGTCCCCACCGTTAGGCGCGGACGACTCTCGGGCAGGGGCACGGTCGTCACGATCGCCGCCGGCGGCGCGGCGCAGGCGGCGGCGAGCAGCGCCGCACAGATGGTGGCCACGAGGGGCGACATCCGGCGGGGGCGATGCATGGATGTGATCGAGGTCGCGCGGAGAGTAGACGGACGCATCCCGTCTCCGTGTTGGAGTCGCCGGTCATGAAGGCATACCGGCGGCCGTGCGCCGTAGAATGGGGCAAGGCGTTGCGCGCCACAGCGTTACCGCTCGCGCGATGCTGGTGATCGGTCGCACAACGTCCGCCGCGGGGGACGGCGGGTTGTCCGCGGCGAGCGCCACGCCCTCGACAGGGGACGCCGCGGACGAGTACGATCACCTCGGACCACGGAGGAATCCTGGTGACGCATCCCGAGAAGATCGATCATCGCGGCGCGCAGCGGCGGAAGGAGCCGCGCGATCGGCCGCCCCCGGTAGGGGTGCGCGCACTCTGGAAGAGCCTCGGACCCGGCATCGTCACCGGCGCCGCCGACGATGATCCGTCGGGGATCGCGACGTACTCGGTCGCCGGTGCGCAATTCGGCTCGACGCTGCTCTGGACCGCGCTCTTCACCTGGCCGCTGATGGTCGCGGTGCAGACGATGTGCGCACGCGTCGGGATGGTGACCGGGCGCGGAATCGCCGGGGCGCTCAGGCACAAGTTTCCCCGGCCCGTGCTGCTCGTCGCCGCGATCGCCTTGTTCATCGCGAACACCATCAACCTCGGCGCCGACCTCACCGGGATGGCCGACGCCAGCGAGCTGCTGACGGGGATCGATTCGCACGTGTGGGTCGTGGTGCTCGGCGTCGGGATCGCGGTGGCGACGATCCGGCTCCGCTACGCGACGATCGCGCGGGTGTTGAAGTGGCTCGCGCTCAGCCTCGCCGCCTACGTCGTCACCGCGCTCTACGTCGGCCCCGACTGGTCGGTGGTCGCGCGCGACACCTTCGTGCCGCGCATCCCGACGGCCGGCGGTGGATGGGCGACGGTCGTCGCGATCCTCGGGACGACGATCTCCCCCTACCTCTTCTTCTGGCAGGCGTCGCAGGAGGTCGAGGAGGAGAAGGCGATCGGCCGCCGGCGCGTCGCCGATCGCGTCGGCGCGAAGCCGTACGAGATCACGACGCGGAAGATCGACATCACGATCGGCGCCTTCTTCTCGAACGCGGCGATGTTCTTCATCATCCTCGCGACCGCGCTCACCCTGCATCGCGCCGGGCTGACGAATCCGCAGACGTCGCGCGAGGTCGCGGAGGCGCTGGCTCCGATCGCCGGACGCTTCGCATCGCTGCTCTACACCATCGGCCTCCTCGGGACGGGAGCGCTCGCGATCCCGACGCTCGCCGGGTCGGGCGCGTACGCGTTCGCCGAGATCTTCGGCTGGCGGCAGGGGATCGACGAGCCGTACAATCGCGCGCCGGGCTTCTACGCGATGTTCATCTCGTCGGTGGCGATCGGTGTCGCGCTCGACTTCGCGAACGTGAACGCGGTTGCTGCGCTCTACTGGACTGCGGTGATCAATGGCGTGCTTGCGCCCTTCCTGCTGGTCGGCATCCTGATCGCCGCCTCCGACCGCGTGTTGATGCAAGGTCAGCCGAGCTCACCGCTCGGGCGAGCGGTGGTCGGCATGACGGCGGTGCTGATGTTCGGCGCGGCGATCGGAATGTTCCTGTAGGGGAGCGCCGGAGTGCCTAACGCCCTGGTCGCTCACGGGTGCTGCAACAGCAACTGCTGTTGAACAGGAGTCACGGAGGGCACGGAGCGGTTTGGTAACGGCACAATGCGGCGTTCGTTCACCGGTCCGAACGGCTTGGGGGCAAGGGGAGAGATGGTCTCACCCCGCTTGCCCCCGATCACCTCGAGAGCTGACAGGAAAAACAGCTGTCGCAGTCACCCAACCGCTCCGCGCTCTCCG
>DASSZC010000493.1:0-5830 GCA_035702925.1 Gemmatimonadaceae bacterium
CTTCACGTTCAGCTCCGATTCGAGTAAAGGCAGGAGCTCGCGAACCTGTTCCACCTCCCCCGCCTTGACCACGCAGACCACCCGGCCGAGCGGCTGCCGCACCTTGCGGACGAGGGTATTCCCCGTCTTCTGCGCCGCATCCTCGCGCGCCAGCGTCTCGCCGGCAACGTTGTCGCGATGGGCCCTGACCGCTTCGACGACCTCCGCGCTGCCGTCGACCACGAGGTGGATCCGGTCGCTGACCGCGAGCCCGGCATCCTTGCGGAGGCGCTGCACCGCGCTCACCGTCTCGCGGGCGATCCCCTCCGCCCGCAGCTCGGGAGTGATCGTCGCGTCGATCGCCGCGAAATAGCCCCCGCGCTCGCTCACCACAAGCTCTCCTGACGCGCGCCTGACAATCGTCAGGTCGTCGGCATCGAGGAAGCGCACCTGGCCGTCCACGTTCAGGTCGAGCGGATCGCCGCGCTCGAAGGCGAGCAGCGCCTCCGAGCTCAGTGCCCGCACCTTCTCCGCCGCCAGCTTCGTCGCCCCGCCGAACTTCTTGCCTAACGTCCGGAAGTTCGGCTTCGCCTCGAGCGTCACCAGCGAGTCCGCCGAGGTCGCCAGCTCGGCGCGCTTCACGTTCAGCTCCGATTCGAGTAAAGGCAGGAGCTCGCGAACCTGTTCCACCTCTCCCGCCTTCACCACGCAGACCACCCGCCCGAGGGGCTGCCGGACCTTGCGGACGAGGGTGTTCCCCGTCTTCTGCGCCGCGTCCTCGCGCGCCGCGCGCCCGAGCGTGGCCAGCGTCCGCACCGCGTCCATCGCGTCCTCGAGACCGGGAGCCGCCAGCGACGGCCCCTCCTCGTCGACGAAGGGGGCGAGGTGCACCGACGTCCCCGTCAGCTCGCGATGGAGCCAGTCGCTGACGAAGGGCGCGAACGGCGCCAGCAGCCGGCAGGCGCCGACGAGCACAGTGTGCAGCGTCGCGAACGCGGCGCGGTTGTCGTCCCCGTCCACCTCGTAGAAGCGCGCGCGGCACTGCCGCACGTACCACTTCGATACGTCCTCGTCGACGAACGACATCACCAGGCGAGCCGCCTCGGTGGCCTCGAAGCGCAGCAGGTGCCCGTCGCACATCCGCTGCACCGTCTCCAGTCGCGAGAGGATCCAGCGGTCGATCACCGGGCGATCCGCCGGCGCCGGGTCGGCGTCGGACGGCTCCCACCCGAAGTTCGCGTACTGGGCGAAGATCCCCGAGTAGACGTTGCGCAGCGTCACGAGGAAGCTCGCCGCGGTGGCGCGGAGCTGCCCCTCGTCGAACATGCGCGGCGTCCAGATCTGGCTCGACGCGACGAGGAAGAGCCGCACCGCGTCGGCGCCGAACCGCTCGATCACCTCGCCTGGGTTCACGATGTTGCCGCGGCTCTTCGACATCTTGAGCCCGTTCGCGTCGAGCACCATGTCGTTGACGACGACGGCGCGATACGGCGCGGCGCCGGTGCTCGTCATCCGCGTCCCCGGCGCGATCCCGTTGTTCGGCAGCGCGTCGCCGAGTCCCGTCGCGATCGCCAGGAGCGAGTAGAACCACCCGCGCGTCTGGTCGACCCCCTCGGCGATGAAGTCGGCGGGATAGTTCTTCTCGAACTCGTCGCGGTTCTCGAAGGGGAAATGCCACTGCGCGAAGGGCATCGACCCCGAATCGAACCAGGTGTCGATCACCTCGGTCGTGCGGCGCATCGTCCCGCTGCACCCCGGCTTCGCGCACGGCCACGTGTAGCCGTCGATGTGCGGCTTGTGTGGATCGAAGTCGTCGGGGAGCGCATCACCGCTCCGCTGGGCGAGCGCCTCGTAGCTCCCGATCGCCTCGACGTGCGACGCCTCGGCGTCGCACACCCAGATCGGCAGCGGCGTCCCCCAGTAGCGGTCGCGGGAGAGCGTCCAGTCGATGTTGTTGGTCAGCCACTCGCCGAAGCGCCCCGTCCCCGTCTCCGGCGGATGCCAGTCCACCCGCGCGTTGCGCGCGAGCATCGCGTCGCGGTACGAGGTCGTGCGCACGAACCACGAGGTGCGCGCGTACTGCAGCAGGGGGGTGCTGCACCGCCAGCAGTGCGGATACGAGTGCATCGCGTGCCCCGACTTCCAGAGCACGTCGCGGCGCTTCAGCTCCTCGATGATGACCGGGTCGGCCTTCTTGATCCCCATCCCGCCGACGAGCGGCATCCCCTCGGGGAACTCGCCGCGCAGGTTGACCGGCTGGATGAAGGTGAGCCCGTTGCGCTGACCCGCGGCGTAGTCGTCGGCGCCGAACGCCGGCGACATGTGCACGACGCCGGTGCCGTCGGTCGCCGAGACGAACGACTCGACGACGAACAGCTCGTGCTTCCCCTCGGGCGGCCAGGCGACCCAGTCGAGCGGACGCGCATAGCGCCACCCCGCCAGCTGCGTTCCGTCGAACGACGCGACCTCGTCCCAGCGCGCCGCCCAGTCGTCGCCGAGCACCGCCTCGATGCGCGAGTGGGCGAGCATCACCGTGCGCTGGTCTCCGCTCTTCCGCCGCAGCTCGACGTAGCGCAGCTCGGGATTCACCGCCAGCGCGGTGTTCGAGACCAGCGTCCACGGCGTCGTCGTCCAGACGAGGACGCGGCGCAGGGAGCGGCCGTCCTCGCGCGTCGCGACGGGGCCGTCGGCGTCGACGATGTCGAGCGCGATGTACAGGCTCGGGTCGTCGACGTCCTTGTAGCCCTGCGCCACCTCGTGGTTGGCGAGCGCGGTGCCGCAGCGCGGGCAGTACGGAAGCACGCGATGCCCGCGATAGAGCAGCTCGCGCTCGTGCAGCGTGGCCAGCGCCCACCACACGCTCTCGACGTAGTCGTGCGAGTAGGTGACGTACGGGTGCTCGTAGTCGAGCCAGTAGCCGATGCGCTGCGACAGCTTCTCCCAGTCGCCGCGATAGCGCCAGACGCTCTCCCGCGACAGCTCGTTGAAGCGGGCGACCCCGATCTCCTCGATCTGCTGCTTGCCGCTGATGCCTAACGCCTTCTCGACCTCGATCTCGACCGGCAGCCCGTGGGTGTCCCACCCCGCCTTCCGCGCGACGCGGAACCCCTTCATCGCCCGGTGCCGGCAGAAGAGGTCCTTCACCGTCCGCGCGAAGACGTGATGGATCCCCGGACGCCCGTTCGCCGTCGGCGGACCCTCGAAGAACACGAACGAGGGACCATCCTCGTTCGCCTTCAGCGTCGCCTCGAACAGCTGCTCCTCGTTCCAGGTCTCGAGCAGCTCGCGCTCGATGTCGTCGGCGGGACGGTCGGCGGGGAGCGGACGGAAGCGCGTGCCGGTCGGCGTCCCCGTCATAACCGCTCCACCACGCCGCGCACCACCGTCGTCAGCCGCGGCTCGGCGTCGTTGGCGACACCAACGATCTTCTCGAAGCTCGCCGGCTCCAGCGCGTCGGGGAGGCACATGTCGGTGATGATCGAGAGCCCGAGCACGCGCATCCCGGCGTGCACGGCGACGATCACCTCGGGCACCGTCGACATCCCGACGACGTCGGCCCCGCACGTGCGCAGCATCCGGTATTCGGCGCGCGTCTCGAGGTTCGGGCCGGCCACCGCCGCGTACACTCCCTCGCGCAGGGTGACTCCCTTCTCCATCGCGACCTGCCGCGCCAGCGCGCGCAGCGACGCATCGTACGGCATCGACATGTCGGGGAAGCGCGGCCCGAGGCGGTCGTCGTTCGGGCCGACCAGGGGGTTGTCGCCGAGCAGGTTGATGTGGTCGGCGATCAGCATCAGGTCGCCCGCCGACCAGAGCGGGTGCATCCCGCCGCAGGCGTTGCTGACGATCAGCGTCTTCGCGCCGAGCGCCCGCAGCACCCGCACCGGGAAGGTCACCTGCTGGAGGGAGTAGCCCTCGTAGCGGTGAAAGCGCCCCTGCATCGCGACGACCGGCTTCCCGCCTAACGTTCCGCAGAGGAGCCGCCCGGCGTGGCTCTCGACCGTCGACAGCGGGAAGCCGGGGATCTCCCGGTAGTCGATCGCGGCCTCGACCGCGATCTCCCTGCCTAACGCGCCGAGTCCGGTGCCGAGGACGAGCGCGGCCGCGGGGGGGGTCGGGAAGCGCGAGCGCACGACGGCGGCCGCGGCCTCGATGGCCTCGACGGTGTGCGCCGCGACGGGCGATGCGTACTGCGTGCTGGGTGCGATGGTCGTCATCAGGTGCGTGCTCGAGCCGGTGCCGTTGCCGGCGGCTACTCCTTCATCAGCGAATCGAGCCACGACGGGGTCGGCGCGGCCACCGTGCGCGACGCGCCCTGATCCTCGCCGTCGCCATTGCTCGACGCCCGCGGCGTCGCCGTCTCCGAGGCCTGGATCTCCGCCAGCTGCCGCTCGACGAGGACGCGCAGCTGGGCGAGGTACGACCGCCGCGCGCGCTCGAGGTTCTGCAGCTCGTCGCGCAGGTCGCGCATCTCGGCCTTCATCGTCTCCTGCAGCCGCTCCGCCTCGGCCCGTGCCTCGCGCAGGATCAGCTGCGCCTCGCGCTCCGCCTGCTCGCGGATCTCGGCGCGCAGCTGCTGCGCCGAGATGAGGGCGTCGTTGAGCGCCTTGTCGCGCTCGCGGAAGGCGCGCAGCTGCTCGTTGAATCCCTTCGACTTCGACTCGAGCTCCTGGTTGATGCGCGTCAGGCGCTCGAGCTCATCGGCCGCCTGGCTGCGGAACTCCTCGACGCGCGCCGGATCGTACCCGCGCATCGACCGCCCGAACTCGAAACGTCGGACGTCGAGCGGCGTGAGATGAAAGGTCTCGTCGATCATGTTCCCCTCGCTCCGAACAGGACGGTCCCAAGGCGGACGATAGTCGCGCCCTCTTCCACGGCGATCTCGTAGTCCCCCGACATTCCCATCGACAGCTCCCGCGCATCCACGAGTCCCGCGCGGCGAACCGTTTCCAGCGCGGCGCGCGCACCACTGAACGTGGCCCGCAGCACCGCCTCCGGCGCCTCGAACGGCGCCATCGTCATCACCCCCTGCACCTGCAACCCTTCGAGCGCGGCGATGTGCCCCGCGGCGGCGTCGAGCTCACCCGGCTCGAACCCGCCCTTCGTCGCCTCGCCCGACACGTTCACCTGCACCAGTACCGGCACCGCACGTCCGCGTTCCCTGCCAACGGACGCGACCGCGTCGGCCAGCCTGGTGCTGTCGATCGAATGCACGAGCGCGAAGCGATCCACCGCTCGCGCCTTGTTCCGCTGCAGATGGCCGATGAGGTGCCAGCGCAGCCCCGGGCCGGCCTCGTCCATCTTCGGCAACGCTTCCTGCACACGATTCTCGCCGACATCGGTGACGCCGAGCGCCTGGACGGCACGGACAGCGTCGACCCCGTGCGTCTTTGTCACCGCGACCAGCGTCACCTGTTGCCCATTTCCACGAGCCGCGGCCGCGGCAATCCTCGCACGGGTCTCGGCGAGGCGCTCGGCCAGGTCGGGAAATGGCATAACACGCTAAATTACCGCGTGTTACAGGCTCCGGCAAGTGAATCCGCCGCCGCTGAATCGGGGGCCGCGCGCGCCGCCAGCCGCGGGCAGCGCAGCGGCTCGAGCATGCTGCGGACGGTATTGTCGGTGAAGCGTCCGACCGGATGGTCGCGAAGGAAGCGATCGATCGAATCGGCGAGGGTGAATGAGCAGCGTTGCGACGGGGCGATCCACGCCAGCCCGCACAGCTTCCACTGGCGACCCACCCTCGCGCGGATCTCGGCCGGAACGGTGACCGCGAACGCGACCGGCCGCGGCAGACCTACCGTCGACGCGATGGTCAGCCCCGGCGGTCCGGCTGGAAGCTCGGCCGACT
>DASSZC010000254.1:0-4867 GCA_035702925.1 Gemmatimonadaceae bacterium
AGCGCTCGAGCTCCGCGCTGCCGAGCTCCACGCGCGCGAGGTCGTCATGGTAACGCACACGCAGGTCCCCGTTGATGCCTAACGCGCGCAGCGCGGCTTCCGCGCGCTCGATCGCCGCCAGACGAGTCGCGGTCACCGCGATGCCGTACGGAATTCGCGACGAGAGGCAGGGCGACGAGGGCTGTGCCCACGTCGGGATGCCGCGCTCCTGCGACAGGGCGCGAATCTCCGACTTCGTCAGGCTGACGATGAGCAGCGGCGATTCGACCCGGTGCTCGTTCGCGGCGACCGCGCCCGGCCGGTGCCCGACGATGTCATCGGCGTTGGTCCCGTCCACGACAGTCTCGATTCCGCGTTCGCGGGCAACGGGCACGAGCAGCGACCAGAGCTCCGTCTTGCAGAAGTAGCAGCGGTTGGATGGATTCGCGGCGTAGCGCGGATCTTCCATCTCGTGCGTGTCGATTTCGAGAACGGGAACACCGAACCGGTCGGCGACGCCACGCGCGGCCGCCCACTGCGCGGCCGGGTACGACGCGCTCTTCCCGATGATCGCCAGCACGTTCTCTCCGCCGAGCGCATCGACGGCGACGCAGGCGAGATATGCCGAGTCGACGCCACCGGAGAATCCGATCGCGACGCGCCCGCGCGCGCGGAGCCAGGCGACCAGCGCCTGCTCCTTTGCACGCGCGGCGCCGATGGTCTCCTGCTCGGCCGGCATCATCGTGGAGGACATGCCCCAAAGCTATCGCCCGGCGACCGCTGCGTGGAGGGGCGCATCACTCACGCGGGTCGGCCGATAGCGCAGCGCCTCGGCGACCTGCATCTCGCCGACGTCGCTCGCGCCATCGAGGTCGGCGATCGTCCGCGCGACCTTCAGCACTCGATGGTAGCCGCGCGCCGAGAGCGAGAGCCGGTTCGCCGCGGCGACGAGCATCGCCCTCGCCGAAGGCGCGAGATCGCCGTGGGCATCGAGCCACCGCCCGGCAACGTGCGCGTTGCACTCCACCCCGCGCACCGATGAGTAGCGCCCGCGCTGCGCCGAGCGCGCGCCCTCGACGCGCGCGCGAACCGCCGCCGAAGACTCTCCGCCACGAGTGCCAAGCAACCCGAGAGGCACGGCCCCGACCGTGACGTGCATGTCGATCCGGTCAGCGAGTGGACCGGAGAGTCGCGAGCGATAGCGCGCGATGTCGGCGCTGGCGCAGATGCAGCCGTGCGCCGGATCCCCGCTGTAGCCGCAGGGACACGGGTTCATCGCGCCGACGAGGGTGAAGCGCGCCGGGAACGAGACCGACGCGCTGGCGCGCGCGATGATTACCCGTCCCTCCTCGAGCGGCTGGCGCAGCGCGTCGAGCACCGCGCGCGGAAATTCGAGCAGCTCGTCGAGAAAGAGCACGCCGTGGTGGGCGAGGCTCACCTCCCCCGGTCGCGGGGCCGACCCTCCGCCGACCAGCCCGGCCGACGACACCGAATGATGCGGAGCGCGAAATGGACGCGACGCGAGGACTCCGCCACTGAGCGTCCCCGCGACCGAGTGGATCGCTGTCGCCTCGAGACGCTCGTCTTCGGTGAGCGCGGGAAGGATTCCCGGCAACCGCCGCGCGAGCATCGTCTTTCCCGCGCCAGGAGGACCGACGAGCAGCAGGTTGTGCCCTCCCGCCGCCGCGACCTCCAGTGCGCGCTTCGCGGTATCCTGCCCGGCGACTTCGGCGAGATCGACCAGCTCCGCGGTCGGTTCCTGCTGCGGCGCGGGGGCCGCCGCGGGCGGAAGGTCGCCGCGCCGGATCGCCGCGACGAGCGCCGCGAGCGTCGCCGGTGCGCTGAGACGGAGCCCGCCGACGAGCGATGCCTCCGCCGCGTTAGGCGGCGGCACGATGAACGTCGGGTGATCGACGGCGCGTGCCGCGATACGGGCCATCGGCAGCACGCCGCGTATCGCCCGGATCGACCCATCCAGCCCGAGCTCACCGGCGACGATGAGCCGTTCGACGCTGTCAGCGGGCAGCTGCCCGGTGGCGACGAGGATGCCGAGCGCGATCGGCACGTCGAACGCCGTGCCTTCCTTGCGGACATCGGCGGGCGCGAGATTGATCGTCAGGCGCCGCGGCGGAAGCGTGAACCCCGAGTTCACCAGCGCGGCCGAGACCCGCTCGCGACTCTCGCGAACAGCGCCCGCCGGAAGCCCGACGACGGTGAACTGCGGCAGCCCGTTGGCGGCGTCCGTCTCGACGGTCACGTCGTAGGCGTCGATGCCGAGCACCGCGGCGGAGCGAATGGCGGCGAGCACGCGACGACGTTAATCGTCGCGATCGATCTGCCCGAATCCTTTCGCCGCGCGCGGGGCCGCGATTACGCGACCGCGATCGAGCCGCTCAGCGGGCGCTGTCTTCGTGGTTGTAGTAGGCGCGGATGCAGGCGCTGACGAGCCGCTCGCGCAGGTGCACCTGCTCCGCCCTCGCGACCGCGGACTTCGGCTCGGGGAGGGCGTCGTACAGGTTCTTGAATGCGAGGATCAGCTCCTCGGCGCGCATCTCACGGTCGCGCGCCTCGGCGACAACGATGGAGACCGCGCTCCCGAGGCTGTCGTCGCCGTCGCTCCCACGCTCCAGGTGCCGCACCACTGCCTCGCGCAATGCGGCCGTCGTCTCCGCGGAGAGATTTCGCGGATGCGGCTGGTACGGGTGGTCGGAAGCCATCATGCCGCCCTTGGGGAGGCGAGTTCTGCCCACCACGCGGGGGGTCGCGCTGGGCGTCTCCATCATACATCTCGCGCGACGCGCCGTCAAACGTTTCCCGGTCTGGGGATTGCACGCGTCGACAGTCCGCGGCAATGACTTCCCCCCATTCACCGAGATGAACGACGAAATCAGGAACGGCACGCTCCCGCCGACGATGCGTGCCGTGGTGATCACCGCGGCCGGCGGCCCGGAAGTGCTGCGCGTCGAGCAGCGCCCGGTCCCTGTGCCCGGCCAACGCGAGGTACTCGTCCGGATCCACGGGTCGGCGATGAATCGCGCCGACATCCTGCAGCGGGAGGGCCGCTATCCTCCGCCCCCCGGCGCACCGGCCGACGTCCCCGGAATGGAGCTCGCCGGAGTGGTCGCGGCGCAGGGACCGGAGGCGAGGCGGTGGGCGGTGGGCACGCGCGTGTTCGGGCTCGTCCCGGGAGGAGCGCACGCCGACTACGCTGTCGCCGACGAGGACACCCTCTGCGAGATCCCCGCCGGCATCGACTGGGACGGCGCCGCCGCGATTCCGGAGGCGTTCATCACGGCCAGCGACGCGCTCGACCAGGCGCAGGCCGCTCCCGGCGACGCCGTCCTCATTCACGCCGTCGCCAGCGGCGTCGGCCTCGCCGCCGTGCAGCTCGTCCGGGCGCGCGGGGGTGCCGCGTTAGGCACCTCGCGCAGCGCGGCGAAGATGGCACGCGCGCGCGACCTCGGGATGGCCGCCGGGTTCGACGCGAGCACCGGCCTCGACACGCTCGCGCAGTGGGTGCGCGACCAGACCGCCGGACGCGGCGCGAACGTGGCTCTCGACCTCGTCGGCGGTCCCTACCTCCGGCCGACGCTCGATGCCCTTGCCCCCGGCGGGCGCGTCATGCTCATCGGCACGGTCGCTGGCGCGGAAGCGACGATCGCGCTCGGCACAGTCCTCCGGAAGCGCCTGACGATTCGCGGAACCGTCCTCCGTTCGCGGACGTTGGACGAACGTACGCGCGATGCCCGCGCATTCGCGGCGCGCGTCATCCCGTTGATCGCCGCGGGGACGGTCCGGCCGGTCATCGATCGCGTCTTTCCGCTCGACGAGATCACCGGGGCGCACCGCGTCGTCGAGTCGAATGCGACGTTCGGCAAGGTCGTGCTCCGGATGACGGCCGACCGTTGAGCCCCGACCTGCGCCTCCACGCACGAGACCACCAGCAGCCGAGCACGTCCCGATGAGCGCCCCGACCCCGATCGCCACCATCAACCCCGCTACCGGCGAGACGATCCGCACCTTCGAACCGTACGACGACGCCGAGGTCGACCGCCGCATCGCGCGCGCCGCGAAGGCGTTCATCGCCTGGAGGCGAGCACCCCTCAGCGTGCGCACCGCGGCCGTGCGGAAGCTCGGCGATCTCCTCGACGGCGAGAAGGAACGGTTAGGCGCGCTCATGACCCTCGAGATGGGGAAGCCGATCGCCGCCGCGATCGAGGAAGCGGCGAAGTGCGCGACCGCCTGCCGGTACTACGCCGACAATGCCGCCGACCTGCTCGCGCCACGGAAGATCGGTGAGGGCGATGGCGCGGGTGAGGTCATCCACCAACCGTTAGGCCCCGTCCTCGCCGTGATGCCCTGGAACTTTCCCTTCTGGCAGGTCGTGCGCTTCCTCGCGCCGGCGCTGACCGCCGGGAACGTCGGGCTGCTCAAGCATTCGTCCAACGTGCCGCAGTGCGCGCTGGCGATCGAGGATCTCTGCACCCGCGCCGGGTATCCAGACGGCGTCTTCCAGACCCTCCTCGTCGGCAGTGCAGCGGTCGCGAAGATCCTCGACGACGACCGCATCGTCGCCGCGACGCTCACCGGCAGCGAGGGCGCTCGTCGCTCGATCGCCGCCTCCGCGGGAAAGAACCTGAAGAAGACCGTGCTCGAGCTCGGGGGGAGCGACGCCTTCGTCGTCATGCCGAGCGCCGACCTGGCGAAGGCGGTGAAGACCGCGGTCACGGCGCGCACGATCAACAACGGCCAGTCGTGCATCGCCGCGAAGCGCTTCATCGTCCACGAGACGATCGCCGACGAGTTCACGCGGCGGTTCGTCGCAGGGATGAAAGCCCTCCGCGTCGGCGACCCGTCGGATCGTGAGACGCAGCTCGGCCCCCTTGCC
>DASSZC010000350.1:0-4615 GCA_035702925.1 Gemmatimonadaceae bacterium
CCCGCTTGCCCCCAAGTAGTTCGGCTCCAGTGCGAATAGCTCAGCCCTGTCGGGCTGTTCTCGGCGCCTCGGTGCCTCGGTGGCGCCGTTCCGCTGTTCTCCGCCGTCTCTCCCTAACGAAAAAGGCCAGCCCCTCAGGCCGGCCTTCTCTCGTCTCTCATCGCACCGTCATGGCCGCTCGAGCCACGAAGATCAGACGCCCTTCTCCTCGAGCAGCTTGAGGAACTGCTGGTTCTCGGTCAGCCCGAGCAGCCGCTGCGGAACGTCAGGCTCCTTGCTGAACTGCGCGATCTTGCCGAGCACGGGGAGGTACTGGTTCGACACCTCGAGCGGCGGCGCGACGATCAGGAAGAAGAAGTTCACCGGCTTCTCGTCGATCGCCTTGAAGTCGACGCCGGTCGCCTTGCGCCCGAACGCCACGCGAAGCTTGTTGACGACGAGCGAGCGGCAATGCGGGATCGCGATACCGCGACCGATGCCGGTCGAGCCGAGATTCTCGCGACGCTTGAGCATCTTGAAGAGCATTCCCTCGCTCTTCTCGTCGAGCTTCAGCAGCCCGATCAGCTCTTTCAGGACCTCGTCCTTGGTCGTCCCCTCCAGCTCCAGCTTGATCGCATCTTCCGAGAAGAACTCGCGCAATTCCATCTATGTCTTTCGTTTGAGGTCGGCGGGCAGCGTGGTGGGCGTCACACGAATCCTGAATCATATCCGGGGGTAGGAGGGGTGTCAAACCCTTAGGTTGCACGCATTTCCGCCATCGGGTAACTTCCTGCTCATGCCGCGCCGCGCATTTCCGTTCCCGCTCGCGCCTGACGTGCCGCTCTACCTGGCGCCGATGGCCGGGGTCTCCGAGTCGCCGTTCCGCCAGCTCTGCCGCGAGCATGGCGCCGACGTCGTCGTGACTGAGTTCCTCTCCGCCGAGGGGATTCGCCGGGAGATCGAGGCGACGATCTCGAAGCTCCGCTTCAAACCCGAGGAGCGCCCGATCGGGGTGCAGATCTTCGGCGCGGAGGCGGCGGCGATGGGCGAGGCCGCGGCGTTCGTCACCGACGTCTTCCAGCCCGAGTTCATCGACATCAACTTCGGCTGCCCGGTCAAGAAGGTCGTTCGCCGCAACGGCGGCTCGGGATGCCTGAAGGATCTGGGCCTCGTGCAGGAGGTCATCCGCGCCGTCGTGCGCTCGACGCACCTCCCTGTCACGGTCAAGATCCGCAGTGGCTGGAGCGAGGAGATGCGGGATCCGGTCACCATCGCGCTCCGCTGCCAGGATGCGGGGGCGCGCGTGCTCACGCTGCATCCGCGCACCCGCTCGCAGATGTACAGCGGGAGCGCGCGCTGGGAGGAGATCGCCGCGGTCACCGCCGCCCTCGAGATCCCGGTGCTCGGCAACGGCGACATCAAGACCCCGGCCGACGCGGTGCGGATGCACCGGGAGACAGGATGCACCGGGGTGATGATCGCGCGCGGGTCGTACGGCCAGCCGTGGATCTTCGCGCAGACGCGCGCCCTGCTCGAGGGAAAGCCGGTCCCGCCCGATCCGACGGTCGAGGAGCGCTTCGCCATCGCGCTGCACCATGCGCGTCTCGCCGCCGACTACGAGATCGACGCGCGCGGCGCGGCGATCGAGTTCCGGAAGCACCTCGGCTGGTACGCGAAGGGGCTCCCCGGCTCCGCGGAGCTGCGCAAGAAGCTTCACGCCGTCACGTCGTTAGGCGAGGTCGAGGGGATCTTCGGGGACTACCTCGCGCATCGCGAGCGGTATCTCGACGGCGCGGCGGCTTCCAGCGACGCGGCGGAGCTCGAGGTCGCCGAGGCGTGATCCGCGAGCGCGTGCGCGACCTGCTCGGCAAGGTCGCGGACGGCACGCTGCCGGTCGCCGACGCGCTCGAGCGACTGTCGCACGCGCCGGTCGAGGAGCTCGACTTCGCGACGATCGACCACAACCGCGCGCTGCGACAGGGCTATCCCGAGGTGATCTACTGCCCGGGCAAGACGCTCGACCAGATCGTCGCGATCGCCGAGCGCATCGCCGAGCGCGGTGACGGCTTTCTCGCCACGCGCGCCGACGCCGAGGTGCGCGCCGCGCTCGGGGCCCGCTTCGCCTCGGCGAAGCTGAACGATCTCGGGCGCACCGTCTGGCTCGAGTCGGAGCATCCGGCACCGCGCGGGACAGGGGACGTCCTCATCGTCACCGCCGGGACGAGCGACCTTCCCGTCGCCGAGGAGGCCGCGGTCAGCGCGGTCGCGTTAGGCAACTCGGTCAAGCGGCTCACCGATGTCGGGGTCGCCGGGATCCATCGCCTGCTTTCGCGCGCCGAAGCGCTGCACTCGGCGCGCGTCGTCATCGTCGTCGCCGGGATGGACGGCGCGCTGCCGAGCGTCGTCGCCGGCCTGGTCCGCGCCCCGGTGATCGCGGTGCCGACCAGCGTCGGCTACGGCGCGAGCTTCGGCGGCGTCGCCGCGCTGCTGGCGATGCTCTCGAGCTGCGCGGCCGGGCTGACGGTCGTGAACATCGACAACGGTTTCGGGGCCGCGGTCGCCGCATCGCGGATCACCCACGCCTAGCGCGTCGCCGGTGGTCCGGCCGTCCCCGGACACCGCGATGCTCCGCATCACGGGCGAGGTGCCGCGCTCCGATCGCCAGCAGCTTCTCTGGCGCTACCTCCCCCCGGCACTCGCCTGGTGCGCCGCGATCGGTGCGCTGTACGCCTGGCGCCGCACCGCCGCCCATCCCCCAGCATGGCTCGGGCTCGTCGCGGCGGCGGCGAACCTCATCGCGCTCGGCGCCGGGTGGGCGGCGTCGGCGCGGAAGGTCCCGGCGCGAGTGCGCGATGCGCTGCCCGGGTGGCTGATCGCGGCCTCGGCGGCGCTCTTCCTGCTCGTCGAGGTCACCGGCGGGCTCCGCTCCCCGGCGGTGCTCGTCCCCGGGTTCATCGCGTTAGGCTTCGCCTGGCGGGGGTCGCTGGCGAACGGGGCGACCGCCGCCGCGCTCTGGGTGGCGGCACTCGTCGTCGCCGAGGCGATGCTGCACCGGCACATCGACCCGGCCTGGCTGTTCTCGGTGGCCGTCGCCCTCTTCTCGATCGGGCTGATCCCGATCGCCTACGCCCGGCGCGCGGTCGCCGAGGAGGCGATGGCGCGGGCCAAGCTGGCGCGGGTCGAAGGGTACCTGGCCGACCGCCGGATGACGCCGTTAGGCAACGACGCGATCGTCGTCACCCCCGGCGACCTGCGCAGCGAGCGCCAGGCGCAGTTCCAGACCGCCGAGGGGCTGCGCCACATCGACGCCCTCGACCGCTACCTGCGCGACGTCCGCGACACGATGGGCGCGGACGAGGTGGTGTTCTGGCGCTTCAACGAAGCGCGGCAGACCCAGCGCGCCGCGGCGTGGTCCACCGAGCAGGCGAGCTCCCCGCGCTACTTCGACCGGGATGCCTGGTCTCCCCTCGTCCGCTGGGCGGCGGAGAGCGGACAGGTGCAGTGCGTCGCCGAGGGGGAGGTCAGCTTCCTCGTCGTCGCGCCGGTTCGCGAGGGGGGCAGGGTGCACGGGGCGATGAGCATCTCGTCGCGGGCGGGGCTCACCCACACCCCGGATGGCGCGAAGCGGTGGGCGGCGCGCCACGCGGCGCACGCGGCGGTGCTGCTCGACCTGCTCGACCTCCGCCGTGAGGCGAGCCGCCACCTGCTCTCGACACCGGCGCTGATCAGGGCGGCCGAGCGGCTGCAGGCGGCGAAGACCACCGACGCGTTAGGCGCGGCGATCTGCCAGACGGCGATCGAGGTCACCTCGGCGCAGCGCTCGGCGCTCATCCGCTGGGACCCGGAACACGAGACGGGGACGGTGATGGCTGTCTCGCGCGGACACACGCTGCCTCCGGGGCTAGCGATCGACGGCGACTCGGTGGTCGCCGAGCAGTGCGCGATGCGCAAGCTGCTGCACAAGGAGGATGCGCGGGTCCTCCGCGGGGCGACGATCTACGGGAATGGTGAGCCGCGGCGCGAGATCGGCGGATTGGCCGTGCTCCCCCTCGCCCGCGCCGACATCGGGGTCATCGGCGCGATCGTGATCGAGAGCGACACCCACGACACGCTGACGCGGCGCGAGGTGGAGAACGTCAGCCTGTTGGGGGTGATCGCCGCGCGCTCGCTGGAGACGGCGTGGGAGATCGAGGAGGAGTGGCGGCGGGCGCGGACGGACCAGCTGACTGGGCTCTACAATCGCCGCCACTTCGATGAGCAGCTGGCGCGCATCGTCTCCGATTCCCTGGCGCACGGATCGCCGGCGTCGCTCATCGTCGCCGACGTCGATCACTTCAAGCGCGTGAACGACACCTATGGGCACGAGGCCGGGGATGCCGTGCTCAAGGCGGTCGCCCGCGTCTTCCTCGACTGCCTGCGCGCGGAGGACGTCTGCGCCCGTTATGGCGGCGAGGAGATCGCGATCCTCCTCCCGGAGACGAGCGTCGAGCGGGCAGAGGAGGTCGCCGAGCGGGTGAGGAAGGCGATCGAGGGGAAGCCGGTCAACCACGGCGACCGCACGATCAAGGTGACGGCGAGCTTCGGGGTCGCCGGCTATCCGGAGAGCACCGCGCTCCGCGACGCGCTCTTTCCCGCC
>DASSZC010000365.1:0-3963 GCA_035702925.1 Gemmatimonadaceae bacterium
GCGGGGTAGCTCGCGTGCATCTCGTGGCCGAGTCCCGCGAGCAGGCGAAGCCCGAATCCGTCGCTCCCCGTGTTCGGGACGGAGAGACCACCGGTCGCGATGATCACCGCGTCGGCGATGATCGCGTCCCCGCGCTCGCGCTCGATGCGCCACCGCCCGGCATCCGGAGTCACGCCGGTGACCGTGGTATTGGGGACGAGCGTCGCGCCGCGCGCCGCTGCGCAGGCGAGCAGCCCGTCGCGAACGTCGCGGGCGCGGTGCGATGCCGGAAAGAGCTTCGAGGATTCTCTTTCCTCGACGAGCGGGATCCCAAGCTCCTGCTCGAAGAAGGCGACCTGCTCGGCGAGGGGCCACGAGCGGATCATCTTCCGCATGACGTTAGGCGACGACGCGGTGATGAACCGCGACTCGTCGAGTCGCATCGGGAGCACGTTGCACCGTCCCCCGCCGCTGATCAGGATCTTCTTCCCACCCTCGGCGGTGCGCTCGAGCAGGAGCGTCTCGGCGCCCCCGCTCGCGGCGAAGATGGCGGCCATCGTGCCGGCGGCACCAGCGCCGATCACGACGACGCGGCGGGGGCTTGTCGGAGAGGTCACCCGTGAAAGCTACACCGGGCGCGAGCCCCTCGTCCCGCTGCTCGCGCATGGTCGCGGATCTCGCGGGTCATCACTCTTGCCCGGGGAGAGGCGCGGTCGCACATTCGCCGGAGCTTCCCCTCCGCCGGCACGGAGCTACCGCGCCGAGCGGACCACATGGTCCGGTCTTCGAGAGAGGCACGCCCCCATGCACGAGATTCGTCGGTTGCGCGGCGCGATCCGCCGCACCCTCGCCGCGATGGCCGCAGTCATCTTCGCGGCGGTGATCGCTCCACTTGTGGCCTCGGCGCAGAATCCGTCGCTCGGCACGGTCACCGGAAAGGTGACCGACGGGGGGAGCGGCCGCGGGCTGGGCGGAGCCTACGTCGTCATCGTCGGCTCGCAGCAGGGAGTCGCCACCGCCGACGATGGCAGCTATCGCATCCTCCTGCGACCGGGGACGCACGAGCTGCGCGCACGATCGATCGGCTTCGGCTCCGTCACCGCGACCGTGTCCGTCACCGCCGGTGGGCAGACGACGCAGGACTTCGTGCTCCCGAAGTCCGTCGTCAACCTCGGTGAGGTCGCGGTCGTCGGCACGCGTGCAGCGGAGCGCTCGGTAACGACCGCGCCGGTACCGGTCGACGTCGTCGGCGCCGCCGAGCTGCAGAGCACCGGCGTCACCGAGACGAACCAGGCGATCCAGATGCTCGCGCCGTCGTTCAACTTCCCGCGGCCATCGATCGCCGACGGCTCCGATCACGTCCGCCCGGCGACGCTGCGTGGCCTCGGTCCCGACCAGGTGCTCGTGCTCGTGAACGGGAAGCGGCGCTACCAGAGCGCCCTCGTGAACATCAACGGTACGGTCGGCCGCGGCTCGGCCGGTGTCGACCTCAATGCGATCCCGCTCAGCTCCATCGACCGGATCGAGATCCTGCGCGACGGCGCGGCGGCGCAGTACGGATCCGACGCGATCGCCGGGGTGATGAACATCGTCCTCAAGAGCGAGCCGCGCAGCGACGCGAACATCGTCGCCGGCCAGACCTACAAGGGAGACGGCGAGACGCTGCAGGGTGGCGGCAGCTTCGGGCTCGGTACCGCGCGGGGCAGCTTCCTCAACTTCAGCGGCGACCTCCGCCATCGTGGCTACACCAACCGCGCCGATGCCGACACCAACCCGCAGTTCTTCCCCGGCGACGCGCGCAACACCTCCCCGCAGTACGACAACAAGATCCGCTGGCGGCAGGGCGACGCCCTCGTCAACGAGGGGGGTGGCTTCTACAACGGCGGCATGACGTTAGGCAGCGGCGTCCAGCTCTACTCCTTCGGCGGCGCCTCGTACCGCCACGGCGACTCGCCGGCGAACTTCCGGCGCTACAACAACAACGGCACCATCCGCTCGATCTACCCGGAAGGATTCCTCCCGCACATCGAGAGCGCGATCTGGGACATGTCGGTCGCCGGCGGGGTGAAGGGGCTGTGGCACGACTGGAGCTGGGACCTGAGCTCCGTCTACGGTGGCAACCGCTTCCGCTACGACGTCACCAACAGCGACAACGCCTCGCTCGGCAACGCGTCGCCGACCGACTTCTACGCGGGGACGATGATCTTCACGCAGCACACGACGAACCTCGACATCACGCGAACAATGGGCGTCGGGATGCTGAGCCAGATCACCTTTGCCGGTGGCGGCGAGCTGCGCTACGACCGCTACAAGATCTGGGCGGGTGATCCGGCATCGTGGGTCGACGGGAAGGTCCGCATCATCGACGGCCCGAACGCGGGCGGGCTCGCCCCGGCCGGCGCGCAGGGGTTCCCGGGCTTCCAGCCCGGCGACGCGACCGACGCGATCCGGAACAACGAAGCGGGTTACCTCGACATCGAGGGGAAGACCGGGCGGGCCTTCACCTGGGGTGGCGCGGCGCGCGCCGAGCGCTACTCGGACTTCGGTTCGCAGGTGACGGGGAAGGTGCAGGCGCGGGTCGAGTTCGCCCCCGGCTACGCGATCCGCGGCGCGGTCGGCAACGGCTTCCGCGCGCCGTCGCTGCAGCAGGAGTACTTCTCGTCGACCGCCACCAACTTCATCGGCGGCCTGCCGTACGACATCAAGACCTTCCGCCCGAACAGCGCGGTCGCCGCCGCGTTAGGCGCGCAGCCGCTGAAGCCCGAGAAGTCCGTCAACACGAGCATCGGACTGACGGCGGAGCCGACGCGGAACTTCTCGATCACCGCCGACGGCTACATCATCAACATCAGCGACCGCATCGTCTTCTCCGACAACTTCATCACCCAGGCGTTCCGCGACACGCTGCGCAACCGCAATCCCGATTTCGCGACGATCGGCGGCGGTCGCTTCTTCACCAACGCGATCGACACCAAGACCCGCGGCCTCGACGTCGTCGCGCGCTACGGGATGGGCTTCGGCGCCGCTGGCACGCTCCGCCTGACGGGGGGCGCGAACTGGACGAAGACACAGGCGACGAAGACGCTTCCGACCCCGCAGCAGCTGAGCGGTCTCGACGCGGTGCTCTTCGGCCCGGTCGAAAAAACGCGCATCGAGCGCGGCCAGCCGCGCCGCACGATCCACCTCAACGGCGACTACGACGTCGGCAACTGGATCTTCACCGCGCACGAGGCCTACTTCGGGACGGTGACCTCGGCGACAACGTTCGGCGGGCGCTACGTCGAACAGGGCTACAAGGGCAAGTGGATCACCGACGCGAGCCTCAGCTACCGCCTCCCCGGCTCGACGAAGCTCACCTTCGGCGGGAACAACATCTTCAACGTCTTCCCCGACCCGGTGGTCCTCGCCTTCAGCACCAACGGCGTGCTGCGCTACCCCCTCGTCTCGCCGTGGGGCTTCAACGGCGGGTACTATTACACCAAGCTGGCGTGGACGCCGGGGCGGTGAGAACGGCGTTGACTGCCTAACGGGGAGAGGGGGAGGACTGCGGAACGGCGCCACCGAGGCACCGAGGCGCCGAGCACAGCCCGCAAGGGCTGAGCAGTTCGCACCAGAGCCGAACTGATTGGGGGCAAGCGGGGCGAGATCATCTTACCCCGCTTGCCCCCAAGCTGTTACGGACTGGCGCCGCGAGCCTTCTCGCCCAGGCCGTCCTCCGTGGCTCCGTGACTCCTGTTCAATTGCTGTTGCGGCTGCCGTCGCAACGGCGGGATTACTTCACAGGAGCCACGGAGAGCACGGAGGGTCTGGTGACAGCGGCGACACCGCCTGAACAAGACTCGAACCGCTTTGGGGCAAGCGTGGTGAGATCATCTCACCCACTTGCCCCAAATCTGTTCAGCTCTGGTGAACAGCACTCACCCTTCAAGGCAGTTCTCGGTGCCTCGGTGCCTCGGTGGCGCCGTTCCGCAGTCCTCCCGCAGT
>DASSZC010000497.1:0-3310 GCA_035702925.1 Gemmatimonadaceae bacterium
GTCGGCCTCGAGGAGAAGGCGGACCAGCACCCGCACCAGCTCTCGGGCGGTCAGCAGCAACGAGTCGCCATCGCCCGCGCCCTGATGATGAACCCGCACGTGATGCTCTTCGACGAGGTCACGTCCGCACTCGATCCGGAGTTCGTGGGCGAGGTGCTCGTCGTCATGCGCGACCTCGCGCGCACGGGAATGACCATGCTTGTCGTCACGCACGAGATGCACTTCGCACGTGATGTCGGCGACCGCGTCGTGTTCATGGACGAAGGCAAGATCGTGGAGGAAGGCGTGCCGGCGGACGTGCTCGACCGGCCCCGGAAGGAGCGCACGCAGCGCTTCCTGCGCCGCAGCTTGCAGCTTGCACACTCCCTGGAGGACCTCACCATCGACGAAGGAGGGAACGAATGAGACGACTCGCGATCGTCATCTGCATCACAGTGTTTGCGGGTGCACTCGCTACCTGGGGTGGCGTGGCGTCCGCCCGTGAGGCGGGCCAGAAGGTGGCTCTTGCAGCCGAGCAAGCGAAGCTTCCGCCACTCCCGGCCGACATCAAGGCGAGAAAACGGTGGAACATCGCGGTCAAGTGCGACCAGCCGCCGTTCGGCTACATCGGCCTACAAAGCAAGAACGCCGGCTTCGACGTCGAGATCGCCCGCTGGTTCTCTCGCTTCGCATTCGGCAAGTCGAATCGTGTCAACTGGACCTGCATCAGCACGGCGGCACGCGAGCCTGCGCTGACCACGGGGCGCGTGGACCTGGTGATTGCCACGTTCACCTACAACACGGACCGGGACACGCGAATCGACTTCTCGCGGGCGTACTACAAGGCGACCGGGCGTCTGCTCGTCACCAACAACTCGTCGGTCCGCTCGCTCCGCGACCTTGGAGGGAAGACGGTCGCCACCACGAGCGGCTCCGTCTACGACCGTTGGGTCAAGAACTGCTTCAAGGACACGAAACTCATCGTTACGGACGTCTTCTCGAATGCGCTCATCGCATTTCGGGATGGTCGCGCAGACACTGTGATGTTCGACGACACCGCGCTGCTCGGCATCGCTGTCACGGACCCCACGTACAAGCTGACGAGCGACCTCTTCCTCGCCCAGCCGTACGGGATCGGTATCAAGCAGGGCAACACTGCGCTCAAGGCCTGGGTCGACTCGCGGCTCAATCTCATGAAGAAGCGTGACCTGTTCTTCCCGATCCTGAAGAACACCGTGCCGCCGGCACAGGTCCCGCCATTCTCGAAAAACATCCTGAGGCCGAAGCAGAACTTCGGGTACAACCAAGGCGACATCACGACGGTGTGCCCGTAGCGAGCACGTCCGTCCCGGCGACACGAGGAGCGGCCGCACTCGCGGCCGCTCCTTCGCCGTCGTGAGCAGCCTCCTCGTCCTCGACTTCTCCTGGCTGTCGGACACGTGGTCCTTCGCACAGACGTACAAGGACGAGCTCCTCGCGGGCCTCCGTCGAACGATCACGGTGTCGGTGATCGCGATCGCCGGCGCGTTCCTCATCGGCCTCATCCTGGGCGCCGCGCGTGCGTACCGGATTCCTGTCGTGAGCCAGCTCGCTGCCATCTACGTCGAGGTGATCCGGAACACGCCGATCCTGGTTCAGATCTTCTTCCTCTACTACGGGCTGACCCAGGGCATCGGACCATGGCCCGGAGTTCGCCTCGAAGCGTTCACCGTCGCCTGGCTCTCGGTGATGATCTGGGGCGGGGCATACAACACGGAGAACTTCCGGGCCGGCTTCGAAGCCGTCCCCGCGCGCTACCGCGAGGCCGGCTACGCGCTCGGGTTCAGCCGACTGGCGACGTTCATGAATGTGACGCTGCCCATCGGCGGCCGGATCGCGCTCCCATCGTCGATCAACACCTACATCAGCGTGGTCAAGAACACCTCGCTGATGTACGTCATCAGCTATCCGGAGCTCACGACGACGGTGCTTCAGATCCAGGCGCTGACGCTCGAGACGGTTGAGGCGTTCACGGTCCTTGCGACGACCTACCTCATCCTCGTCTGGACGATGTCCGCACTGATCCGCGTACTCGAGTCGCACCTGGCATTGCCGGAGGAGGCGAGATGAGTCTCCCGGATTGGGCCGGCGACGTCGCGCGGTACATGCTCGAGGAGGGGTTGGTGAACACCCTCAAGATTGCGGTGATCGCACTCGTCGGAAGCACGCTCGTAGGGGTCACACTCGGGACGCTGCTGACGATCAGGTTCCTGCCCTCGAGGGTGCTGATCAGGCTCTATGTCGAGATCTGGAGGGGGCTTCCCATCCTCGTGACGATCTTCATCATCTTCTTTGCGCTTCCCGCGGTGAGTCTGAGCCTCCGGTTCGACGCGCTCACTGCGGGCACGATCGCACTCATCCTCTGGGGAAGCGCGCAGGTGGCCGAGACGACGCGGGGTGCGGTGCAATCGATCCCGCGCGAGCAGCACGAGGCCGCCTCCGCACTAGGCTTCGGATGGGTCGGCCGGCACGCCTTCGTGATCATGCCCCAGGCACTCCGCCGCCTCCTGCCACCGCTCGTTGGCCTTCTGGTCAACATCATCCAGAACACCACGATCGTTCAGGTGATCGGGGCGGCGGAGCTTCTCGAGTCGGCCAAGCGCCAGGTGGAAAGGCTGATCGCGCCGCCCCCGGCCGGTGTCGGAGAGATCCACTCGTTCGAGATCTACGGTGTGGTCATGTTGTTCTTCTTCTGCATCTCGTTTCCGCTCACCCGGCTCGCCGCGTACCTCGAGCGACGACTCACGTAGCTGCCGCGCATGGAGAAGCCCGAGATCACCGAGGTCGTCAACGCCCAGATGCCGCTCGGCACCACCCTCGGGATGCGCACGTTCGGCGGAGCGGAGGAGGTCGACGCGACCCTCGAGTGGGCTCCGGGGCTATGCACCGCAGGTGGCGTCCTCCATGGAGGTGTCCTCATGTCGCTGGCGGACACGGCGGGCGGCGTGTGCGCGTTCCTCAACCTCCCGCCTGGCGCGACCACCGTCACGATCGAGTCGAAGACGAACTTCCTCGGCGTCATCCGGGAGGGAACGGTGGTCGCGCGCTCGCGGCCGCTGCACATCGGGAAGATGACGATCGTCCTCGAGACGGACGTGTTCGACGCCTCGGGCCGGCGTGTCGCCCGAACCACGCAGACGCAGGCGGTGCTCAGCGCGCCGTAGGGGTGGCGGACGGGATTCGAACCCCGCGACCACCGGGACCACAACGCTATCTCTGCGCAAGACCGGAATCGGCTAACGCACGATTCCGGTCGCGCAAGAGCGAAGACGCTCGCGTGTCCGGTCGCAGT
>DASSZC010000558.1:0-2728 GCA_035702925.1 Gemmatimonadaceae bacterium
CTCGGCGTGGGAGGCGACGTCGATCGCCACCTGGTGCGCGAGGGTGGGGACGCGCGCCCGGAAATAGGTCGTGATGCGGTCGACGAGCGCATGCAGATCGACCTGGTCGCGGCGCCGCTCGCGGCCGATGCGCTCGAAGCGGTGCGCGACCCGCTCAAGCCGCTCGAGGTCCGTCTGCATGTGCTGCACGGCGTTGGCCGTCAGCGGATCGTGATCCGCCTCGCGCAGGAGCTCGATCCAGCCGCTGAGGCTCGAGAGCGGCGTCCCCAGCTGATGCGCCGACTCGCGCGCCATCCCCGCCCACACGCGCTCGCGCTCGGCGCGGCCGCGCGTTCGGATGACGTAGCCGCCGGCGAGCAGGAGGAGGGTGAGCGATGCGGCCTGCGCGATCGGGATGATCCGCAGGCTGCGGACGAGGGGGGGATTCCCGAAGTGGACGGTGCCGACCCCCTGCTCGACGACCGGGGGGTTCTCGGTGTCCAGCGTCCGCACGTAGTCGCGCGTGCGCGGATCGTCGAGCGGCTCGTCGAAGGGGAGGTTCGCCTTGGCCGTCGGCCGCCCCTCGGGGTCGGTGACGATCACCGGCACCCCCATGCTGTCGATGTGCGACGAGAGGTCGAGCAGCGCCGCCGTCCCCGACTGGTCGTTCGGATCGCTCAGCGCGGAGTAGACGCGGGCGTACATCTGTCCGGCGCGCGACGCCTCGCGGCGCAGCTCGGCGACGAGGTGCTGGGTATACGCGACGTACCAGCCCAGGAGGACGACCAGGCCGAGCGTGACCAGCAGAGCCGGCGCGCCACGGCGCATCGCGCTCAGCCGATCTGTGCGGCGCCGAAGTAGGGGCGCAGCGCCTCGGGGACGGTGACGCCGCCGTCCTCACGCTGGTAGTGCTCGAGGATCGCGGCGATCGTCCGCGGAAAGGCCAGCCCCGACCCGTTCAGCGTGTGCACGAAGCGCGGCTTCTCCCCCGCCGCCGGCCGGTAGCGGATGTTGGCGCGCCGCGCCTGGAAGTCGCCGAAGTTGCTGCACGACGACACCTCGAGCCAGTTGCCCACGCCGGGCGCCCAGACCTCGAGGTCGTACGTCTTCGCGCTGGAGAAGCCGGTGTCGCCGGCGGCGAGCAGCTTGACGCGGTAGGGGAGGCCGAGTCGCTGCAGCGCGGACTCGGCGTGCGACGTGAGGAGCTCGAGCTCGGCCGCGCTGCGCTCGGGGGCCGCGTAGCGCACCAGCTCCACCTTGTCGAACTGGTGGGTGCGGAGGATGCCGCGCGTGTCCTTCCCCGCCGATCCCGCCTCGCGGCGGAAGCAGGGGGTGTAGGCCGTGAAGCCGAGCGGCAGGCGCGCGCCGTCGAGCATCTCGTCGCGATAGAGGTTCGTGACGGGAACCTCGGCGGTCGGGATGAGGAACAGGTCGTCGCCGGCGATCCCGTAGGCGTCGTCCTCGAACTTGGGGAGCTGGCCGGTGCCCGTCATCGAGGCGCGGTTGACCAGCGCCGGCGCCCAGACCTCCTCGTAGCCGTGCTCGCGCGTGTGCAGGTCGAGGAAGAAGCCCATGAGGGCGCGGACGAGGCGCGCCCCCTCGCCACGGTAGAAGACGAAGCCCGATCCGCTGACCTTCGACGCGCGCTCCAGATCGATGATCCCGAGCTTCGCGGCCACCTCCCAGTGCGGGCGAACCCCCGCCGGATCGCGCGGCGCTCCCCAGCTCCGGATGACGACGTTGTCCTCCTCGCCGCCGGCCGGCACCTCGGGGAGGGTGACGTTGGGGATCTCGAAGAGCAGCGACTGCAGCGAGCCCTCGGCGTCGGCGAGCTGCCGCTCGAGACGCGCGATCTCCTCGCCGAGGACGCGACCGCGCTCGATCTGCGCGTCGGCGTTCTCCTTCCCGCGCTTGAGCCGCGCCACTTCCTGGCTCACCGCGTTGCGTTCCGCCTTCCGCTCCTCGACCGCCTGGATGAAGGCGCGGCGGTCGCGATCGAGCGCCTCGGCGCGGTCGAGGGTCGGGGCGAGCGCGTCGAGGCGGCCGCGGCGACGGAGTCCATCGCGCAGGGTCTCCATCTGCTCGCGCACCATCCGCAGGTCGTGCATGCGGTCAGTTCCCCGGGACGCCGGCCTTGAAGGAGCGGAAGCCGCAGTTCGGATCCACGACGAGGCGGAAGTGGATCGCCCGCGCCGCGGTGGTCACGCTGTCCACGACCAGCTTGGAGAAGAGATACGGGGAGGCGCCGCGGGAGTCGTTGAAGCAGGCGGCGGTCTGGGTCTGGAGGATGAGCGTCTCTCCGACGCCGATCGCGACCGCCACGCTGTCGAACTGATAGCCGCGCTTCGGCGCCTCGGTCAGCGCGTCGAAGGCGACGGTGCTCTTCTGGAGGCCGACCGCCCGACCGCCGGCGCCGGGCACGAGGCGCCGCTGCGGAATGACGACGATCTTCCCGCTGCCGTCGATGTCGAAGGCGACGTCGAAGTCCCCCGAGCCGGTGGCCGAGAGCACGCGCGGCTCGATCACCACCTGTCCGCCGACGACGGCCGACGTCGCCGCCGCCATCAGGGCGGTGGGGTAGTCGCGGTGGCTGGGGTCGGGATCGGTGAGCGCGTAGACGACGAGGGTGTCGTTGGAGACGGACAGGCTCGCCCGGGCGCCGAGTGGGTCGCCGCAGGCCGCGATCGCGCCGGTGAACGGCAGCAGCAGCGCCGCGAGGGCGATTCGGGAGAGCGAAATGCGACGGAGC
>DASSZC010000400.1:0-6934 GCA_035702925.1 Gemmatimonadaceae bacterium
GGCGACCGGCGAGCCGCTGGTGATCCCCGACGTCTACCTCCTGCCTGACGATTCGTCGTTCAAGCAGAACCGGAGCTTCGACGACAAGTTCGGCTACCGCACGAAGTCGATGCTCGTCATCCCGATGAAGTCGCATCGCGACGAGATCGTCGGGGTGCTGCAGCTGATCAACCGGAAGCGCAATCCCGAAGCGCGGCTCGGTGGGCCGGACAAGGTGATGTGGGAGGTCATCTCGTTCGACCAGCGCAGCGTCGAGCTGGTGACCGCGCTCGCCTCGCAGGCCGCGGTCGCGATCGAGAACTCCCTGCTCTACGAGGACATCGAGCGGCTGTTCGAAGGGTTCGTCACCGCCGCGGTCACGGCGATCGAATCGCGAGATCCGACGACGCACGGTCACTCGGGGCGTGTCGCCACGATGTCGGTGGGTCTCGCCGAGGCGGTGGACCGGTTGGCTGGCGGGCCGTATTCGTCGGTGCGATTTTCCCGCGCCCAGCTGCGCGAGCTGCGCTACGCCGGGCTGCTGCACGACTTCGGGAAGGTCGGCGTCCGCGAGCAGGTGCTGGTCAAGGAGAAGAAGCTCTATCCCCCTGACCTCGCCCTCATCGAGCACCGCTTCGCCTTCCTCATCCAGGGGGCGGAGCTCGAGTTCGAGCGCCTCCGCTCGGCGCACCTCCTCCAGTGCGGCCGCGAACGTTATGACGAGACCGTCCGCGCCCTCGAGGCCCGGCTCCGCGCCCGCCGGCTCGAGCTGGAGCGCTATCGCCAGGCGATCCTCCGCGCCAACGAGCCGACCATCCTCGCCGAGGGAAGCTTCGCCGAGCTGCAGCGCGTGGCGAGCGAGACGTATGCAGACTCGAACGGCGACGTGCAGCCGCTGCTGACTGAACGCGAGCTGCGATTCCTCTCGATCACGAAGGGGAACCTCGACGACGCCGAGCGGACGGAGATCGAGTCGCACGTCACCCACACCTACCGCTTCCTCCAACAGATCCCGTGGACGCGCGAGCTGCGCGGGATCCCGGCTATCGCCTACGGCCACCACGAGAAGCTGAATGGCCAGGGCTATCCGCGGCAGATCGATGCCCGCGAGATCCCGATCCAGACGCGGATGATGACGATCGCCGACATCTACGACGCACTGACGGCGAGCGACCGTCCCTACAAGCGCGCGGTCAGCGTGACCCACGCACTCGACATACTGCACGCCGAATCACGCGAGGGGCTCCTGGATCGCGACCTGCTGCGGACGTTCGTCGAAGCGAGAGTGTACGAGTCCGCGCTGGCGGCGTGACGGGCCCCACTTCGATGCACGGTTATTTCGAAGCTTCGATGCACAGGCCACACGAAACAGCGATGCACGGGAAGCGCGAGTAGGAGATGCACGCTGCGCGAAACCGCGACGATGCACGGGGCACGAGCGGCGGGCGGTAGGGCGGGCGATGGGGCGGACGGTAGGGCGGACGGTAGGGCGGACGGTAGGGCGGGCGATGGGGCGGATCGTGGAGCGGATGGTGTGCCGTCATCAAACCAGCGGTGCCGTGCATCCAATTTCGTGGATCGTGCACCGTGCACCTCGTACTCGCGCTACCCGTGCATCGCTGTTTCGCCCGCTGTGCATCCCTTTCGCCCCCCGTGCATCGCAGCTTCGAAAACGCCCGACTGCGCTTCAGCCCCCCGCTTGCCGCGCCGTGCGCCGCCGCCACCACGCCGTCGCCACCAGCACCGCCGACGCCGTCACGCAGAGCCACCCGACCCAATCGCCTAACGCGACGAAGAGCGTCTTCGCATCGCTCGTCTGCGCCCGGTACACGCGTGTCGCGGGGACGAACAGGTCGGTTGCCCCGTGCGACCGGCCAAGCGGGTCGATGTAGGTCGAGATCCCCGTGTTCGCCGACCGTACCACCCCGGTGCGGGTCTCGATCGCCCGCAGCATCATGTGCGCCTCGTGCTGCCAGGGCGCGACGCTCCGCCCGAACCAGGCGTCGTTCGTGATGTTGAGCAGGATGTCGGCGCCATTGCGGCGCATCGCCCGCGCCTGCGCCGGGAAGATCGACTCGTAGCAGATGAGCACCCCGAAGCTCCCCCACGGCTCGCGGTAGACCGTCGCTCCCTCGCCGACACCGTAGCCCCCGAAGTACTTCAGCGACTTGAACCACTTCGGGTTGAGGAAGGGGACGCGCTCGACGACGGGGACCAGGTACTGCTTCCGCGTCGGCGGGTAGGCGCCGACTCCGCCGAGCGAGTCGGTGAGCATCGCCGCGTTGAAATAGTCGAAGTCCATCGGCGACGCGGTGCTCGGCGGGGCGTTGAAGCGGACGTCGATCACCCCGAAGAGGATCGGGACGTGACCGTCCCTGCCTAACGCGAAGAGGGTGTCGCGCCAGTCCGGATGGTCGACCAGGTAGCCGGGGAGCGCGACCTCGGGCCAGACGATGAGCTTGGGGTCGCCGGCGGCGAGCGCCTCGCGCGTACCCGAGGCCATCATTCCGACGATCCGGTCGCGGTTCGACTCCTGCCACTTGTCCTCCTGCGGGACGTTAGGCTGGACGATCGCGATCGGGGCGGCGTCGCGAAGGGTGACCGTCCGCATCCGCCAGGCGCCGTAGCCGGCCACCGCGGCGACGATCGCCGCCGCGGCCGCGAGGCGCGGCAGCCACGCCCGCGCCCCGGCCACCCCGCGCCGCCGGGCGAGGATCGCGTCGACGATCAGGCCGTTGATCGCCGCGATCCAGAACGATGTGCCGTGCACCCCGCTCAGGTCCGCGCTCTGCGCCAGCAGCGGGATCTTCGCGACACCGAGGCCTAACGGCAGCCAGGGGAAGCCGAGTTGGGGGAGGACCTCGGTGACCTTCTCCCAGGCGATCCAGGTGACGGGAAGGAGGATCGCCATCGGCGAGCGCGTCACCCGCCGCGCGGCGACGAGGGTGCCGATCCCGCCGGCGGCCAGCGCCGCCATCACGAACAGCGCGCCGAAATACCCGGCGATCGCCAGCTTCGTGTAGATCGACAGCGCGATCGCGATCCAGTAGAGCGTCGCGCCGAAGCCGAAGACCCCGAACCACCAGCCGAGGCGCACCCCCTCGCCTAACGGCGCGCTGCTGTCGGCGATCCGTGCCGCCGCCAGGGCGATGGGGACCAGGCAGGCCACCACCACGAGCGGCGGCAGCGGCGGGAACGCGAGCAGGAAGAGAAACCCCGACGCCGCCGCCGGGATCGCGACGGCGAGCGGCGGCACGAAGCGCCGCCGCGGCTGGGCCTTCATCACAGGCGGATCTCTTTCTCCTCGTCGGCGGCCTTGTAGATCGCCTCCGCGATCTTGTGCAGCACCACCTGATCCGTCGGCGCCTCGTACTTCGAGTCGCCGTTGATCACCGAGAGAAAGTGCGCGAGCTCGGCGCGGTACGACTGGACGAAGGCGCTCTCCCGCGCCGCGGCCCCCGTCGGCGAGACGTCCACCGGGCGGCCGCTCAGCTCCTTCACCACCCGCAGCGGCGCGAGACGGGTGCTGCCGCGCGTCGAGATCGTCTCGAACCACCAGCGGTCGTCCTCCCCGACGTACGCCGAGTTGAGGTCGAGGGAGATCGAGAGATGCGAGCCGCACTCGAGGTGCACGAGCATCGCCTCCTCGACCGCGGTCGCGCCGCGCGCGCGCTCCATGTGCGCGGTCACCCGCGTCGGCTCCGGATGGTCGGCGAGCCAGAGGGCGAGGTCGAGGAGGGGAATCCCGTGCTCCATGAACACCCCGCCCCCCGCTTCCGCGCGCCGCGTCCGCCACTGCTCGGCGGTGCGCTTGAGCTGGTACGAGCCGGCGCGGAACGCCGTCAGGCGGCCGAGCTCCCCGCCGCGGAGGAAGCGGTCGAGCGCCTGGACGTCGGTGCGGAAGCGATGGTTGTTGGCGACGACCACCTTGCGATCGGCGCGCTGCGCGGCGGCGAGGATGCGCTCGACGCCGCGCGAGGCGAGCGCGAGGGGTCGCTCGCAGAGCACGTGCAGCTTCGCCGCCAGCGCGGCGAGGACGTGCGGCTCGTGCAGGTGGTTGGGCGTCGCCACGACCACCGCATCCAGCTCGTCGCTGTCGAGGAGCTCCTCGATGTCGGTGAAGACGTCGGGGATGTCGAAGCGGTCGGCGAGCGACCGGGCCTTGGCCCGGTCGTTGTCGCAGAGGGCGACGAGGCGGACCCCCTTCGCTCGCGAGATCGCGGGGAGGTGCGCGAGCTGGGCGATCGCCCCGGCGCCGACGACGGCAAGGCGCACATCGCTCACTTCGCGCCTCCCCCCGCCGTGTGCCCCGGTGCGGTGTCGAAGTAGTAGGTGCCGACCGCGCGCAGCGATCCGTAGCGGACACCGCTGGTCAGGTCGAAGCGTCCCTGCAATCCGATTCCCAGATGACGAGCGAAGGTCACGTCCACTCCGGTTACTGCGCCGAATCCCAGCGCGATGTTGTCGAGCGCGTTCTCGATCAGCGTCCCCTGAATCGCCTTCCCTTCCGCGTTCACCACGTGGGCGAGCGCGCCGCCCCCGATGTACGGTCGCAGCCCCCTCGTCCGCGGGCTCCAGCGCAGGTCGCCGCCGACGGCGATGTCCGACACCGTTATCCCGCCCATCGCGAAGCGCGCCGTCTGCGTCGTGTCGACGATCTGCTCGCGCAGCTTGCTCTCGAGGCGGTCGACGACCTCGTCCCGGTAGCGCGACCCCCAGTACGTCGCGCTGAAGACGACGCGCCACTTCGGCGCGATCTCCCCGTAATCCGCATGCAGCGACACCGACATCGTGGGCACGATGCTCGTCGGCGCCACCGCCCCCATCGACGTCCCGAAGGCGGTGAGCTTCAGCTTGTCGAGGTTCAACCGCTCGAACAGTCCCGGGCGGTCCTGTGCCCCCGCCGGCGAGGCAGCCACGCCTAACGCCACGGTCGCCATCACCGTGCGCAACATCCTACTGGACGATGCCGACACTGGTTCCTGGGTAGTAGGTCTGCAGGATCGTCACCGCATCCTGTCCCGCGCGTGCCCGTCCGATCGCGCCCCACTGGCACATCCCGATGCCGTGCCCGTATCCGTGTCCGCGCAGCGTGAACCGGCGTCCCCCTCCCCCTGCACCGCTCGAGCCCGAGGACTCGATGGAAAAATACGTGCTGTTGAGAAGCTCGCCACCCGCGACGCGCAGCGCGTAGCGGATCGCGTTCCCCCGCAACATCGTCTCCCCCTCGCTTCCCTCGATCGCCAGCGATCCCACCCGCCCCGACGGGGTTCGCGACTCGATGCGGAGGCTCCGCGCCGTCCCGATCTCCCGCGCGCCCCCCCGCGACTTCAGGTACCTGCTCACCGCGGCTCCGATCTCCTCACCGCTCATCTCGCGAACCCAGTCGTAGCGCGGCGAGATGTCGCAGTACGCGCGGCGCGATCCGGGAATGTGGTCATCGACCCGTCGCAGGTACGGCGCGCCCGATTCCCCCGTCCATACCTCGCCCGGCTCCGCGGTCATCCCGCCGCACGTCGAATGATATGGGGTGTCGGCGATCCGGCCAGCATAGCGCAATACCTGACCGGCCGTCGCCGCCACCGCCGCGTCGGACACCGGACGCTCGGCGGCGGTTCCCCCATACACCTGGTCATCGACCGTCGCCCGGACGTCGAAGCGCTTCGCGGGAGCGAGATGCGTGTACGCGTAGCTCCGCGCCGCGATCGCCTGCGCCTCGACCGCCGCCCGCTCGCCTGCCTGACGGTCGCCGATCTCGAGGGGAACCACCCCGCGGAGATACTCCTCGATCGGCAGCCGGTTGACGACGATCAACTCGTCGCCGCTCGCCACCACGAGCAGCTCGCCGCGATAGGCCTTCCCGTTGGCGATCACTCGCGATTCCGCGTCGAGCGCGCGGATCGTCAGCGGGCTCTCCAGCGATGACGCGCGTCCATTGTCGATGTTCGCGAGCCGCACCCGCCCGCCGCGCATCGACACGACCCAGTGCGCCTCGTCGGCACCCGCGGCGAGCGAGCTCCCGTCGCGGTCGACCGTCGTCCACCGGCCTGTCGCCACGATCTCGGCCGACGACGCGGCACTGGCGACGAGCACCCGGATCGGCGCACTCGACACCGTGCGCGCGGGGGCAGGCATCATCGGGAACACGGTGTCTCCGGCCACGGTATCGTGGCGGATCGTGTCCACCGGCAGCCGCTCGACGGGCACGACCGGTTCGGGGGCGCGGCTCAACGTTCCGCGGCAGGCGATGGCCGTCGCCGCGGTGGCGGCGAGCACCGCCAGCGCAACCGCTCCCCTACGCCGAAGCGGCGAGCGCGGCATCGAGCCGTTCCAGGGTCAGGTCGATCTCCGCGTCGCCATGCGCGGCGGACATGAACCCCGCCTCGAACGCCGACGGGGCGAGGTACACGCCGCGTTCGAGCGCCGCGTGAAAGAAGCGCTTGAAGCGGGCGACGTCCGCGCTCTTCGCGTCGGCGAACGACCGCACCGGCTCGGCACGGAAGAAGAATCCCCACATCGTCCCGGCACGGGCGACGGTCATCGGCACCCCGCGGCGCATCGCGGCTTCGGCGAGGCCGCGCGTCAGGCGCTCCGTCCGCTTCTCCATCGCCTCCTGCACCGCCGGGGTGAGCGCGGCCAGCGTCGCCAACCCGCCGGCCATCGCCAGCGGGTTGCCGGAGAGCGTCCCCGCCTGGTAGACGGGACCCGTCGGCGCGACCGCCTCCATCAGGTCGCGCCGCCCGCCGTACGCGGCTACCGGCAGCCCGCCGCCGATCACCTTGCATAACGACGTGAGGTCGGGGACGACGTCGTAGCGCGCGGCGGCGCCGCCGAAGGCGACGCGGAACCCCGTCATCACCTCGTCGAAGATGAGCAGCGCGCCGTGCGCGGCGGTGATCTCGCGGAGCCCGCGCAGGAAGCCGGGGTCGGGGAGGATCAGCCCCGCATTCCCGAC
>DASSZC010000479.1:0-6338 GCA_035702925.1 Gemmatimonadaceae bacterium
CGCCGGTGATGAAGGCGCTTCAGGCCGGTGGCGTCGAGCAAACGGCGCTGCACAACCACCTGCTGCTCGAGTCGCCGCACGTGATGTACATGCACATCTCCGCCCACGGCGACGCGGTGAAGATCGCCACGGCGATCCACACCGCGCTCGGTCAGACCGCGACGCCGATGGAAGCGCCCGCCGCCCCCGCCGCCCCGGCCTCCATCGACCTCGACACCACCGCCGTCGCCGGGGCGTTAGGCAGGACCGGCAAGGTTAACGGCGGCGTCTGGCAGGTGAGCGTCCCGCGTCGCCAGCGCATCACGGACCACGGGGTGGAGATCCCGCCGACGATGGGCGTCGCGACCGCGATCAACTTCCAGCCGACCGGCGGCGGGAAGGCAGCGATCACCGGCGACTTCGTCATGATCGCGAGCGAAGTGAACCCGGTGATCCGCGCCCTCCAGGACAACGGCATCACCGTGACCGGCCTGCACAGTCACATGCTCACCGAGAGCCCGCGGCTCTTCTTCATGCACTTCTGGGGGAACGACGACGCGGTGAAGCTCGCGCGTGGGCTGCATGCAGCGCTCGACAGGATGGCGGTGGCGCCGGCGGCGAAGAGCGTGGCGGCGAAGTGAGCGCGGCCGCAACGACAACCGGCGGGATTTCGGTTCCCGTGGAGGCCTCTCTATCGGGACGATCGTAACGGTTGAACTTCGATTCTTCCGATTCCAGGGATCACAGCGGATACTGCCTCGGTCAGCCACCCGGAGCCCTGGACGCCACGAGGAACGATCCGAGTTATCCGAGTTCTCCGCTGTGATTGTAGTTCCCCCGTTAGGACCTCCCGCCTCGAGTAGCCGGTCACGGCGGCGTTCGGCGCTCAGTCGTGCCCGTGCCGGTGATGAATGTCCGGGTAGTGCGCGTGGCTGTGCACCAGCGGCTCGTGCCGATGGTGATGTGAATGCGCCACCGGATCGGTCACCGGCGGGTCGCCCGGTGCGTGCGCATGCTGGTGGTGCTCGTCGTGGACGTGCGGATGGTCGTGCTCCATCTCCTCGTGATGGTGCTCGTGCTCGTGCCGCTCGGTGACGTGCAGCCAGACCCCGACCGCCATCAGCGCCGCGGCAGCGATGAGCGCAATGGTCGGCCGCTCGCGAAAGACGATCAGCGACGTCACCGCGCCGACGAATGGCGCCGAGGAGAAGTACGCACTGGTGCGCGCCGTCCCGAGTCGGCGGAGGGCAAGGACGAACAGCACGAGGCTCAGCCCATAGCCGAGAAAGCCGAGCACGAAGGCACCAGCGAGGCGCGGCGCCTCTGGCCAGCGGGCGCCTAACGCGAGCGCGAGCCCGGTGTTGACGCTCCCCGCGACCAGCCCCTTCAGCATCGCGATCTGCACCGGGTCGCCGGCGGACACCTTCTGGGTGAGGTTGTTGTCCACCGCCCAGCATACCGTCGCCGCCGCCACGAGCAGCGGCCCGGTGAGGCCGCCTAACGCGACGCGCCCCTCCCACGAGAGGATCGCTCCCCCGGCGACGATCGCGACCATCCCGAGGGCGATGCGGCGATCGAAGTGCTCGCGAAAAACGAACCAGGCGAGCAGCGCGGTGAACACCGTCTCGAGGTTGAGGAGGAGCGACACGCTCGACGCCGGCGTCCGGGCGAGCCCCGTCATCAGCAGCGCGGGCGCGAGCACCCCGCCGAACCCGATCCCCGCCGCGAGCCAGGGCGCGTCACGCCGGGTGAGCGATGCCTCACGGTTCTCCCCGCGCCGCACCAGCCAGACGACGAGCAGCCCGAGTCCCGAGCCGAGGTAGAGCAGGCCGGCGAGGAGCTGCGGCGCCGCGTCGCGGAGGAGGAGTTTGGCGAATGGCGCGCTCGCCCCGAAGAGGAGCGCGGCGAGGAGTGCGAGGGCGGCCCCGCGCGGGAGCCGGCGAACAGGAATCATGTCATCCATGGTGTCCATGGAATCGTAATCCCGTGCGCGTATTACGCGATACGCGCCAGACGGGCCCCAACAGGTTGAACTGCGATTACACGGATTTCGCGGATTTCGCGGATCGCTCCGATGGCACGTGGAGCTCCGCACGCCGGGTCGTACCTAAGAGATTGTGGTTCAGCATTTTGAAGCTGTTGCAGTATCCGCGTAATCCGCGAAATCCGCGCAATCGCAGTTCAGCTGTTCGGATCCCACCTCGCAACACACCGCCAATCCCGGCGGCAAATCGATGCTGCCCCCCGCCCGCGCCATCCCATGATGCGTAATGACGCACGGCGAGCTGATTCACGAACGACTGACGCACTCGGTGATCGGTGCGTTCTTCGAGGTCCACAACACCCTCGGTTTTGGATTCCTCGAGCAGATCTACATCGGTGCGCTCGCGATCGAGCTGCGTGAACGCGGCCACGTCGTCGATCTCGAGGTGTCCGTCGACGTCAGCTACAAAGGGATCTGCCTCGGCCGGCAGCGACTGGACATGATCGTCGATGACATCCTCGCGATCGAGGTCAAATCGACCGCTGACCTGCACCCCACCGCGCGCCGACAGTTGCTCAATTACCTCAGTGCGACGCGGCTCGAGCTTGGGCTCCTGCTCCATTTCGGCTCGAGCGCGAGGTTCCATCGCCTGGTCGCGAGACACGACGGGAGAGACCATAACAGCTGAACTGCGATTACACGGATTTCGCCGATTACGCGGATCGCTCCTCAGCAACCAGGGCACCGTGCGCCGGACACTAACGGCACGGTCCACCAAAATCGTGGTTCAGCTGTTGGGCCCTGGCCGTGTCCGTGACATCCGCGCAATCGCAGTTCATCTGTTGCAGCACCCCACGCTACCACCACCGCCAGAAGGCGACGTGACCCCAACCCCTGACCGCGCGTCTTTCATGTTCTAGCAGATCACTGCCGTACGACTCGCACCAACTTCCTACCATGCAGATCCGCCATCTCGCTGCCGCGGCAATCCTTGCACTCCCGGCCCACGCCGTGCTCGCGCAGGCTACCCCGGCCAAGGCCCGCAACGTCGTGCCGACCCTCGGCTTCTCCGTCGGCACCCTCGCGATCGACCCCGACGCCGCCGCGACATCCAGCGTCGGCGATCGCGCGTGGGGACTGCAGCTCGACGGCGGTATCGTCGTGAAGAAGCACCTCCTCTTCCTCGCCGACATCGGCGGCCAGTTCCTCGACGACAAGGCCCAGTTCACCCAGGCGACCACCGGCGGCAACAGGAAGTCGAGCGCGAACGTGACCTACTTCTCCGCCTCGACCGGCTTCCGCACCGGAATTCCCGTGTCCTTTCCCGTCGGCTTTGCCCTCAACGTCGGCGCGAGCGCGACGACGAGCCGGCGCAGCATCGACAACTGCACGAACTGCAACGTCGACAAGCTGAAGATCCCCGGCGGCGGCTTCGTCGAGCCGATGCTGCTCGTGAAGGTGCGCAACTACATGATCCGCGGCTCTGATCGCGTCTATCTCGGCGCGAAGGGGATGCAGAGCGTGATCTCGCTCGGGATGCAGTTCGACCTGCAGCCGAAGCGTTAGGCGACGCGAGGTGGCGCGCGCCGGGACGCTCCCGGTGCGCGCTACCGCCGCGTCAGCACGTCGCGCACGACCCTCCCCCCGACGATCGTCAGCACGCTCGTCGTCCCGGGGAGCGCCTGTACCGGCACGGTGAAGACGTCCTGCGAGAGCACCGCGAGGTCGGCGAGCAGCCCCGGCGCGAGCATCCCCTTCTCCCGCTCGGCGCGCTCGGCGAACGCTGACCCGTGCGTGAAGAGCGTCACCGCGTCCTCGCGCGAGATCGCCTCGCCGGGACGCGCCGGCTTCGTCACCGCCCACATCATGTGCAGGAAGGGGTTCCGCAGCCCGTCGGAGCCGTAGGCGACGGGGATCCCGGCCGCGAGCCAGCTCCTGAGCGGGGCGCGGCTCTCGAAGCGCGGTTGCGCGATGACGATGCCTAACCGTCGCGCGCGCGCGATCGCCGGCCCGTCGATCCCCGGCCCGTGCTCGATGCGCAGCCGCTTTGCGCGCCACACCGAGTCGGGGGCGAGCGACTCCATCGCGTCGAGCACGAGCAGCGTCGCGCTGTCGCCGACGACGTGGAGATGGAGCTGCGCCGCGCCGGGACGCAGCGCGCCGGCGAGCATTGCCCGCACCGTGTCCATCGGAAAGTCGAGCCGCCCGTACCAGCCGGGTCGTCCCGGATACGGCGTGCGTCGCAGCGCGAATCGCTCGACCGGCGTCGCGTCGACCACCCACTTCCTCCCCGAGACGACGACGCGGGGCGCGACGCGCGTGCGTACCGTGTCCCACTCACGCTCGTTGCGGCCGAGCGAGTCGGGGATCGACCAGCGAATGAGGCGAACGCGCATCGGAAGGTTCGCCGCGCGAAAGGCGCCGACGGTGACCGCGGGACTCTGGTTGCCAGCCATGTTCTGCACCGTCGTCACCCCCATCGCCAGCGACGAGTCGCCGAAGGCACGCAGCCCGGCGACGAGGCTTCCCCGCGTCGCGCGAGAGAATACGCGACGGTAGAGTCCCCACTCCGCGTACTCATCGATCCGTCCCGTCAGGAGCCCCGCGCTGTCGCGCTCGAACCACCCGCCTAACGGGTCGCGCGCGTCCTCGCCGATCCCCGCTGAGCGGAGGGCGGCGGTGTTGACGACCATCCCATGTCCCCACCAGGCGCGGAGCATCACCGGGTGATCGGGGGCGATGCTGTCGATCGCGGCGCGTCGCGCGGCAGGATCGTCGAGGACGGGGAGCCCGATGTTCGCCTCGAGCAAGGTCCCCCGGGGGACGCGGGCGACGAGGGCGCGCAGCGAGTCGCGCACCACCGCGAAGCTGTCATCGGGGGTCGGCGAGGCCGAGGTGTGGAAGGCGACGCCGGGGATGACGTCGACGATGTGGTCGTGCGCGTCGTTGATCCCCGGGATGACGACCCGCCCGCCTAACGCGATCTCGCGCGTCCTGTGCCCGGCAAGCCTGCGCAGCTCGGCGGTCGTCCCGACGGCGACGATCCGTTCCCCACGGATCGCGACCGACTCGGCCCACGGGTGCGCCGAGTCGGCGGTGAAGACCTTGCCGCCGGTGAGGAGGAGATCGGGCGGGCGTCGATGCGCCGACTGCGCGGCGGCCGGGGTTGCGAGGAGGGCGAGGGCGAGCGACGGCGCGACGAGGGAGCGCAGGTGCATGCGGGCGACCTCCGTCGCCGTGCGGGATCGTGAGGCGGCGGCGGGCCGCGAGGAGCGACGAGAATGGACGTGGAGGGGGCGGAGCGCAAGGCGCGCAGGCAAGCGACTCGTGACCCTCGAAGGTCGACGGAGCCCGACGATCCTACCGGAACATCGCCGGACTGATCTCGAGCGCGACCTCGCTCACCCTGTCGGCGGGCAGACCGGCACGCCGTGCGTGCTCGAGCACCGCCTCCATGCTCGGCGCGTCGTACTCGCAGTAGATCTTTCCCTCGGTGTCGGACACGTAGCTCCTGATCCAGACGACGCCGGGCATCCCGTCGAGCACCTCGTTCGAGCGGCGTCCGGCGGCGTCGAGCTCCGCGCGTGAGAGCTTTCCTACCGTGCGCTCGATGATGTATCGCGGCATGAGATCTCTCCCGGTTGAGGATCGTTCATCAGAGTCCCGACGACCGGCGCAGCTGCTCGCACTCGGCGAGCAGCTCGACGTCGCTGCAGGCGGCGCCGGCCCGCTCGGCGAGCGCGAGCGACTCGCGTGCGCGGTCGGGCCGGTCGCGGGCGATGTGCGCCCGCGCCAGCAGGTGAAGCATCCAACCCTCGCCGCGCACGTCGCTCGTCGCCCGGCGGATCGCCAGCGAATCCTCGGCGCGCGACACCGCCTCGCTCCACTCGTCGAGAGCGAGCGCGATCTCGCCGAGCAGCGCCAGCGCGTGTCCCTCGAGGCGGCGCTCTCCCGTGCGGCGGTGGACGGCGAGCGCCTCGACCAGTCGCTCGCGCGCGTCGTGCGGACGGCCGAGCGCGCGCAGCGTCGCGCCCAGGCTGTTGAGGATCAGCCCGAGCCCCGCGTCGTCGCCTGACACGCGGAAGATCGCGAGCGCGCGTTCGTACTCCGCGAGCGCTTCGGCGTACTCGGCGCGACTCCACTCGAGGATCGCGATCGTGTTGCGCAGCCGGCCCTCGGCGCGGCCGTCGCCGCTCGCCGCCGCGAGCTCCGCCGCCTCACGGTAGTAGCCTGACGCGAGCGAGGGCTCCCCGAGATGCCGGCGAGTCGCGCGGCCGAGTCCCTCCAGCGCCTCCATCTCCCCGGCGACGTCGCCCGACTGGTGTCGCAGCGCGCGCGCCTTTGCCCACGCCGCCATCGCGTCGCCGTCGCTCCC
>DASSZC010000038.1:0-3268 GCA_035702925.1 Gemmatimonadaceae bacterium
CGGTGGTCCATTGTCCCCGGCGCCCGGACCGTCGCGTGGATCCGGCGGCGCGCCGCTTCCCTCGCGCCGGGGGCGCGCCACCCCGGTCCGCGACGAGGGGACGCGCTTCGCCTCCTCGGCGAGCAGCTCGCGGCTGACCCCGGATGCCTCGCTCGCGCGCGCGATGTAGATGTCGCGCATGAGCGGGTCGGCGGTGGCGCGGATCGTCGGCAGCAGCCGGTCGAGGGCGCGCCGCTTCCCGGCGAGGTCGCCGAACCACCCCGCCCGGTCGAGGATCTGCACCTTCCGCTCGAAGAGGTCGACCGCGTCGGCGAGGCGGGCGCGCAGCCCGTCGGGGCCATACCTGGCGACGTAGCTGTCCGGATCCTCGCCGTCGGGGAGGGTGACGACGTGCACCGCCGCCCCCTGCCGGAGCAGCTCGTCGCCGGAGCGGAACGCCGCCTTCTGCCCCGGCGCGTCGGCGTCGTAGAGGAGGTAGACCTTCTGCGCATAGCGCGTCACCAGCTGCGCCTGCGCCTCGGTCAGCGCCGTGCCTAACGGTGCGACCACCTCCTCGATCCCGGCCGCCATCAGCCGCATCGCGTCGAAGTACCCCTCGACCACCAGCATCCGCTCCTCGCGCCGCGCCGCCAGCTTGGCGATGTTCAGCCCGTAGAGGAGCTTCCCCTTGGTGAACACCGGCGTCTCCGGGGAGTTGAGGTACTTCGGCTCCCCCTCCCCGATCACCCGCCCGCCGAACCCGACGTGCCTGCCTAACGCGTCGAGGATCGGGAACATCAGCCGCCGCCGGAAGCGCGGCCGCGGCTCGCTCGCCTCCTCCGGCTTGACCATCAGCCCGCCCTCGAGCAGCGCCGAGTCCTCGTAGCCTAACGCGTTGAGCGACGCGCGCATCAGCCCGATCTCGCGCGGGGCGAAGCCGAGCGCGAAGCGGTCGGCGACCTCGCGGCTGATCCCCCGCTGGGCGAGGTACTCGCGCGCCGGCTCGGCCGACGCGTCCTCCCAGAGCACCCGCGTGAAGTACTCGGCGGCCGCCGCGTTCATCTCCCAGAAGCGCGCTCGCGGGTCGGGGCCCTCGCGGTGGGCGCGCTCGACCTCGCGCACCTCGATCCCCGACTTCTCGGCGACCAGCTTCACCGACGACGGCCAGTCGAGGCCGAGCCGCTTCTGGAGGAAGGTGAAGACGTCCCCGCCCTCGTGACAGACGAAGCAGTAGTAGATCTTCTTCTTCGGCGAGACCGAGAAGTTGCGGTTCGTCCCCTGGTGGAAGGGGCACGGCCCGCGATAGTCGGTGCCGGTGCGTTTCAGCTCGACATACTCGCCGATCACCCCGACGATGTCCGCGCTCTCGCGGATCCGCTCGATCTGCTCGTCGGGGATCATAGCTCCGCCACCGTCACCCCGGTCCCGCCCTCGTTCCACGCCCCGGTCCGGAAGCTTCGCACCCGCGTGTCCTTGCGCAGCATCTCCGAGACCATCGCCCGCAGCGCGCCGGTGCCCTTGCCGTGGATGATCCGCAGCTCCTTCAGGTCGGCGCGGATCGCCGAGTCCACGGCGTGCAGCACCGCCGTCTCCGCCTCGTCGGCGCGCATCCCGCGGAGGTCGATCTCGCTCGGGGCGTGCACCTCCGGCGCGTCGCCGACGAGCGTCACCGCCCGCTCCGCCGGCTGCCGCGTCATCCGCCGCAGCGTCCCCGCCGGGACCGCGAGCTTCATGACGCCGACCGCGACGACGACCTCCCCGTCGCGCACGTCGATCACCCGCCCGATCTTCCCGCCTAACGTCGTGACCTCGACGCTGTCCCCCTCCCGCAGCGGTAACGTTGTCGCATTGCCGCCCTTCTCTCGTCTCTCATCGCCGTGTTGAAGCTCGAGGCGCGCCAGCGCCGCGCTCTGGTCCCCGGCCATCCGCTCGACCCGCTGCCGCGCCCCGCGCGCCGCCTCCTCGCTCTCGGCACTCGCCGTCCGCCGCAGCTCGGCGATCGTCCGCTCGATCTCGGCGCGCGCGTCGAGGAGGTAGCGCCGCGCTTCCTGCCGCGACGCGCGCTCGACCTCGCGCTCCCGCTCGCGGACGTGCAGCTCGCGCTCGGCCAGCCGCTGCGCGCGCTCGCGCGCCTCGCTCGCCATCGCCGCCGTCTCCCGCTCGCGCGCGGTCAGCTCGGTGTCGCGCCGCTCGAGCGACTCGATCAGCGCCGCCGCGTTGCGCTCGTCGATCGGCAGCCGCTCCTCGGCGCGATCGATCACCGGCGCGGGGAGATTCAGTCGCTTGGCGATGCTGATCCCGTACGACCGCCCCGGGATCCCCTTGATCAGCCGGTAGGTCGGCGCGAGGGCGACGGCGTCGAACTGGAGCGAGGCGTTGACGACCCCGGGGTTCTCGCCGGCGAGCTGCTTGAGCGCGCCGAGATGGGTGGTCGCCAGGGTGAGGACGCCGCGCGCGGTCAGCGCCTCGAGGATCGCCCCGCCTAACGCTGCGCCCTCGACCGGGTCGGTCCCCGATCCCAGCTCGTCGACGAGCGCCAGCGAGCGGTCGGTCGACAGCCGCAGGATCTCGCCGAGGTTGCGGAGGTGCGCGCTGAAGGTGGAGAGCGACGCCTCGATCGACTGCTCGTCGCCGATGTCGGCGTAGACGTCGTCGAAGACGGCGAGCCGCGTCCCCGGCTCGACCGGTACCGGCACCCCGCACTGGGCGAGCATCGAGAGGAGCCCGACCGCCTTGAGCAGCACCGTCTTGCCACCGGTGTTCGGTCCCGAGATGAGCAGCGTCCGCTCCCCCGGCGCCATCGACAGGTCGAAGGGGACGACCGCCACCCCCTGCGCGAGGAGCAGCGGGTGACGCCCGCCGGCGATGGCGAAGCCGTCGCGCGGCGCCCCGAGCTCGGCGTTCGCGCAGCCGAACTCGATCGCGTAGCGCGCGCGGGCGTAGAGCGAGTCGAGGGCGATCAGCGCGCCTAACGATGCGACCAGCGCGTCGCGCAAGGGACGCACGCGATCGGTCGCCTCGAGGAGGATGCGGTCGACCTCGCGCAGCTCCTCGGCCTCGAGCTCGCGGATCCGGTTGCCGAACTCGATCGCCGCCGGCGGCTCGACGAAGAGAGTTCCCCCCGTCCCGGACGCGCCGTGCACGATCCCGCCGACCTGGCGCGCGCCCTCGCGGCGAACGGGAATCACGTACCGCCCCTCGCGGACGGTCACCGACATGTCGGGCGCGCGGTGATGCGACTCCAGCCCTCCCATCACCCGCTCCAGGATGCGCACGAGCTCACCGTGCG
>DASSZC010000012.1:0-2587 GCA_035702925.1 Gemmatimonadaceae bacterium
CTCGACCTGGTAGTTCACGCGGCGAACCGGGGAGAAGATCGCGTCGACCGGGACGACCCCGATCGGCATCTCCTCGTCGTGCTCGGCGGGCCGATAGCCCATCCCCGTCTCGACGGTGAGGTCCATCTCGATCGACCCGGAGTCCGAGTCGAGGGTGAGGAGGACGAGCTCCGGGTTGACGATCTCGACGTCGGCGGACTCGCTGATGTCGGCCGCGGTGACCGGGCCCGCGCCGCGCTTGACGAGCTTCAGCGTCAGGGCGTGGCGGGCGAATGACCGCAGGCGGAGCTTCTTCACGTTCAGCACGATCTGGGTGACGTCCTCCTTGACGTTCTCGATCGTGCTGAACTCGTGGAAGACGCCGGCGATCTGGATGCTGGTGACGGCCGCTCCCTCCAGGGAGCTGAGGAGGACGCGCCGCAGGGCGTTGCCCAGCGTGACGCCGTATCCCTCCTGGAGCGGGCTGACCTCGAACGAGCTGAGGTTGCCCTCCGCCGACACCTCTTCGATGCGCGGCGATGGGACGGGCTGCTCGTGCTGCTGCTGCGGGGTCTCGAGTTCGATCATGAGAGAGAAGTGACTCCTAGCGCGAGTAGTACTCGACGACGAGCTGCTCGTTGAACTCGAGCGGCATCTGCTCGCGCGCCGGTTCGAGGAGGACGGTTCCCGACAGCTTCGACGGGTCGACGCTCACCCACTCGGGGATCTGGGCCGCCTTCATCGTTTCCGAGGCGGTCTTGAAGTATTCGCGGCTTCTGCGGCTCTCCCGCACCTCGACGCGGTCGCCGACCTTCGTGCTGAAGCTCGGGACGTTCGTCGGCCGGCCGTTGACGGCGAAGTGGCCGTGGGCCACCAGCTGGCGCGCCTGTGCACGGCTCGAGGCGAAGCCCATCCGGAAGACGACGTTGTCCAGCCGCATCTCCAGCATGCGGAGAAGGTTCTCGCCGGTGACGCCCTTGCGCCGGTCCGCCTTCTTGAAGTAGTTGCGGAACTGGCGCTCGAGGACCGAGTAGCTCTTCCTGACCTTCTGCTTCTCGCGGAGCTGGAGGCCGTACTCGCTCACCTTGCGGCGGCGCATCGTGTTCATGCCCGGCGGAGTGCTGCGACGCTCGAAGGCGCACTTTCGGCTATAGCAGCGGCTGCCCTTCAGGAAGAGCTTCAGGCCCTCGCGACGGCAGATGCGGCAGACGGAATCGGTGTAGCGTGCCATGCGTTCTCCCTCAGACCCGGCGCCGCTTCGGCGGGCGGCAGCCGTTGTGCGGGATCGGCGTGACGTCGGTGATCGCGGTGACCTCGAGTCCGGCAGCCTGGAGCGAGCGGATCGCCTGCTCACGACCGCCGCCGGGCCCCTTCACGAAGACCTCGATCTGGCGCATGCCGTGCTCCATCGCGCGCTTTGCGGCGAGGTCGGCCGTCTGCGCCGCCGCGTACGGGGTGCTCTTCCGCGAGCCCTTGAAGCCAACGAGCCCGGCGCTCCCCCAACTGATGACGTTGCCGGTTGGATCGGTGATCGTGACGATCGTGTTGTTGAACGTCGACTGGATGTGCGCGTGACCCGCCGGCACGTTCTTTCGCTCGCGCTTCTTCCCGCGCTGAGCGCGCTTACGCTCTGCCATGAAACTCCCGTTACTTCTTGCGACGGATGCCGACCGTCTTCTTCGTGCCGCGGCGCTGCCGCGCGTTCGTCTTCGTTCGCTGTCCGCGGACCGGAAGGTTTCGCCGATGGCGGAGACCCCGGTACGAGCCGATCTCCATCAGCCGCTTGACGTTCAGGCTCACCTCGCGACGGAGGTCGCCCTCGACCTTGTACTGGCGATCGACGATCTCGCGGAGGCGGTTGACCTCCTCCTCGGTGAGGTCGCGCACGCGCGTGTCGGGCGACACGTTCGCGGCGCCGATGACCTTGGCTGCCGAGGTGGGGCCGATGCCGTGGATGTAGGTGAGGCTGACGATCACCCGCTTCTCGCGGGGGATGTCGACGCCGGCGATACGAGCCATGGCTGCGCTACCCCTGCCGCTGCTTGTGCTTGGGGATGACGCAGATGACCATCACGACGCCGGAGCGCCTGATGACCTTGCAGCGCTCGCAGCGCGGCTTCACCGATGCGGAAACCTTCATCTCATCCTGTACGTGATGCGACCCCTGGTGAGGTCATAGGGACTGAGCTCGACGCGGACCGTGTCACCGGGCAGGATGCGGATGAAGTTCTGGCGGAGCTTCCCGGAGATGTGCGCGAGCACTTCGTGCCCGTTCTCCAGTCGCACCTTGAACATCGCATTCGGCAGGGGGAGGATCACCTCGCCCTCGACCTCAATGGCATCCTTTTTTGGCAAGCACGCACCCTCGTCTCAGCGGAAGATCAATGGAATGGGGTTGACACACGGAAAGGTCGCCGCACCACGGCGACCCGAACGGAGAGTATACATCACCGGCCCGATCCCGTTCAAGGCGGTCATCGGGGCGCGGTGAGGACCCGCGGGCCGTCATCGGTGACCGCGATCGTGTTCTCGAAATGCGCCGAGAGTGCGCCGTCGGCGGTCCGAACGGTCCAGCCATCGTCGTCAACCGTGACGTCGTCACCGCCGA
>DASSZC010000338.1:0-2924 GCA_035702925.1 Gemmatimonadaceae bacterium
AGACCCTTGGTCTCGATGAGGCCGAGTGCATTCTGGGGCATCACTCCTCCGTTTGGGGAACGCTGGACGGCGAAGGATGAATGCTCCGCACCGGTTTGTAAAGAGCGCGGAGCACGAGTAGAATTGTCGCGTGCTCCCCGACCCGTGCTACATCTTCTCCGACGCCCATCTCGGTGCCGCCCCCCCCGAGGTCGAGCGTCAGGTGCTCCATTTCCTGCGCTCGCTGCACGGGCGCGCGGCGTCGCTCGTGGTGAACGGCGACCTCTTCGACTTCTGGTTCGAGTGGAAGACGGTCGTTCCGCGGCGGGCGGTGCGCACGGTGGCGGCGCTCGCCGACCTGAGGGAAAGCGGCACCGAGATACTCTGGATCGCCGGAAACCACGACTGTTGGGGGGGCGAGGTGCTCCGCGACGACTACGGGCTGACATATCACGTCGGGCCGTGGGAGGGATCCATCGGAGGATGGAAGACGCGAATCGAGCACGGCGACGGCCTTCGTGAGGTCGAGGACCGGAAGTACCGGCGGCTGCGCACGGTGCTCCGGCATCCGTGGTCGGTGCGCGCGTTCAGGATGCTGCACCCCGATCTCGGGAGCCGGCTGGCCAGCGGAAGCTCCGAGGCGAGCCGCGTCCACCGTCCGCCAACTGATGGGAGCGGGCTCCGGACGGTCGCGTTCGGGCAGCTGCAGCAGGATCCTTCGCTCGACCTCGTCGTCTTCGGGCACTCGCACGTCGCCGCGCTCGAGCGGAGCCCGACCGGGGGGGTCTACGCCAACGCCGGCTCGTGGCTGGACTCGCCGACGTACCTGAAGATCACCCCTGACGCCGTCGAGTTGCGGGTGTGGGGCGGCGACGAATCAGCCGAGGGTGTGCGTCTCGACTCCCTCGATCGGCGCGCCGAGAAAGCGCTCGGCCATCCGTAGGAACTGGTCGGGGGCGTCGGAGGCGACGTAGCGCCTAACGGCGGCGGCGCCCGCCGGCGCGAGCAGCCCGCGCGCCTCGAGGACGCGCCGCGTCTCGGCCGCGGTCTGCTCGGCGCTGTCGATGAGCGCGACGTCGGGGCCGAGCACTTCGGCGATCAACGGCTTGAGGAGCGGATAGTGCGTGCAGCCGAGGACGAGCGTGTCGACGTGCTCCTTCGCGAACTCGCTCAGGTACTCGTCGGCGACGAGGCGCGTGGCTTCGTGCTCCAGCCACCCTTCCTCGACGAGGGGAACGAAGAGCGGACAGGGGCGGGCGATGATCTGCGCGTCGGGGCGAAGGGCGCGGATGGCGCGCTCATAGGCGCTCGAGCGGATCGTGCCGACCGTACCGATGACACCAATGCGGCCGCCGCGCGTCGCGGCGACGGCGGCGCGGGCCCCGGGCTCGACGACGCCGATGACGGGGATCGGCTCCTCGGCCTGGAGGGTGGCGAGGGCGTGCGCCGTCGCGGTGTTGCAGGCGACGACGAGTGCCTTCACGCCGCGCTCGCGGAGATAGTTGGCGATCTCGCGGCTGTACCGCCTAACGGTGTCCGGGCTCTTCGGCCCGTAAGGGACGCGGGCGGTGTCGCCGAAGTAGATGATGCTCTCGGCGGGGAGCTGGCGCATCAGCTCGCGGGCGACGGTGAGGCCGCCGATTCCCGAGTCGAAGACGCCGATCGGCGCGGCGGCGGTCACCACGACAGCCGGGCGCCGACCTGGAGGCCGCCGCCGGGCGACGGTGCGACGCTGACGTCGGTCGGGACGTCCCAGAGGTTGGCGGCGACGTAGGCGTCAGCGCCGGCGAGGAAGTGATTCACGATGAGTATGGTGATCCAGTCTTCGACATGGGCGCGGCGAGCCGGAATCCGGCTCTGGGCGCGAAGGGCGCCCGCCGTGCGCCGGTAGACGGGAAGCGGAGTGGTAGCCCCTGTTGGAATCGCGTAACTGGAGACGACCGTGTCGTTCGCGATGGCACGCGCGGCACGAAGATCGTTGACGGATTTCGCGATCATCGCGAAGGTCCCCGCCTCGGCGGCGACGAAGATCGAGCCCGCGGTCGGGCGCCCGAGGATCGACTGCGCGCTTCCGGGTGCGAAGAGCGAGTAGAGAAAGGCGCGGCGCGGAGTGAGCGGTGGTGTACCGGCGGGCTTGGGGACCGCGAGGCTCGGTGACGGCCGGTTCGCCGTGGTGTCGGTGACCTGCGCGCCGAGCGCGGCGGGGAGCGCGAAGGTGAGGAGCAGGCCGGCGATGCCTGACGCGCGCGCGCCGCCGCTCATGCGGCGGCGGATGCTTGAGGGAGCGGTCTCACGGTCGATCACTCGGTCGGGCATTCAGCTCGGGAAAGCGGGAGGGCCGGCGTGGCGGGAGCGTGTGGGAATCGAACCCACCCAACCCGACGAAATCGGGTCGCACCAGTTTTGAAGACTGGGGCAGCCACCAGGCCACATGCGCCCCCATTCACGCAACGACCAGTCCGGGCGCTCCAGCCGCAACGACCTCGCCGATGACCGCCGCGCCCGGGACGCGGGAAAGATACTCCGCTGACCGTTCCGGACGGAGGGCAACGAGGAGGCCGCCCGACGTCTGCGGATCGACGAGGAGGGCGCGCTCGACCTCCGATGCGTCGCCCCAGGTGACGATGTCGCGGATGAAGTCGAGGTTGCGATCTGCGCCCCCGGTGCGGAATCCGGCGTGCCATGCTTCACGCGTCCCGGGAAGGACGGGCACCGAAGCGCGATCGATGCGGATGCGCACCTTGCTCGCACGGGCGATGTGGGAGAGATGCCCGAGCAGGCCGAAGCCGGTGACATCGGTCGCACAACGGCTGTCGAGGGCAACGGCGACGCGACTGGCGACCGCGTTGAGCGCGGTCATCGAGGCGATCAGCGCATCGAGCTCGGGCTTCGCGAGTTTCCCGGCCTTGGCGGCGGTGGCGAGGATGCCAGTGCCGAGCGGTTTC
>DASSZC010000123.1:0-2792 GCA_035702925.1 Gemmatimonadaceae bacterium
GATGTCCCGCTGCCGAGGTAGATCGACCAGGAGATGAACTTGAGGATCACGAGCATGATCAGCGCCCGGCCGACGATCGTCCCGGAGAGCGCGCCGGTGATGTTCTCGTAGCCGACGCCTAACGTGCGCGGCTCGATCAGCCCGACGAGCCCGACGGCGATCGCGCCGATCGCCGGGAACCACATCCAGTGGATGTGGAACCGGTGGCCAAGCTTCTCGAAGACGTCCTCGATCCCGTAGGAGATCTTGGTGATCCCGACCGCGACGAGCCCGATGAGCGCGCCGAGCACGGTGTAGAAGATCATCGCCACGTCGCTCGGCGCGGCGAAGCCGGGGATCGAGAACACCGGAGCGTTGCCGTCGAAGATCACGCGCACCGCCGCGGCGGTGGCGCCGGCGAGGGCGACGGGGATCAATGACCGCGGGCGATACTCGAACAACAGCAGCTCGACGGCGAGAAGGACGGCGGAAACCGGGCTGCCGAACGTCGCCGCCATCCCGGCCGCGGCTCCGGCGGCGAGCAGCGTCTTCCGCTCGTCGGCGGTGATGCGGATGATCTGCCCGACCACCGAGCCTAACGCTCCGCCGGTGGCGATGATCGGTCCCTCGGCGCCGAACGGTCCACCGGTGCCGATCGCGACCGCCGCGGAGAGCGGCTTGAGGAACATGATGCGGAGCGGGATCCGGCTCTCACCGAGCAGGACCCGCTCCATGACTTCGGGGATCCCGTGTCCGCGGATCGCCTGCGAGCCGTAGCGCGCCATCACGCCGACGATCAGTCCGCCGATGACGGGGACGAGCAGGAGGACGAGCGGACTGTGCCGCGAGACTCCGGGGGAGACGAACTCGGTGGAGAGTCGCCCGAAGAAGGAGATGTTCGTGGCGAGGGCGATCAGGTGAATCAGCAGCTGAGCGATGAGCCCGGCACCGATCGCGATCGCGATGGCGAGCGCGGAAATGAAGATCGTGCGCTTGTCGACGGGCGCCGCTTCGCTCGGGGTGCTCAGTCTGGGGCCGCTGCCACTTTCGGCGACGGCGAGGGCTGGGGCGAGGCTCGGTGCTACCGGGAGCGCTCCCCGGTCGGGGGCGGTGGATCTCAGGTGGTCGGGTCGTTCGTCTGTGTCGTCAGGCATCGTGAAGTAGAAGTTACTCGGATAGGCCGGCGAACCGAAGTGCTGGCCTCGCGTACGCTTCTTGCCCCTTTCTGCCGGGCTGGACCCCACCAACCCCGGATCTGCAGGAGGAGACAGGAACATGCTCAGCAACCGCATCACCCGCGTCGCTCTCGTCGGCGGCGCAATCGCGATGGCCGCCTGCGCGAAGGAGAAGACGACGACGACCGACAGCGCCGCTGGTGCGATGACTCCGACTGACTCGTCGGCGATGGCACCCGCCGCGCCGGCGATGACCGACGCGAACATCGTCGCCTATCTCGATGCCGCGAACGCCGGCGACAGCGCGGGCGGCAAGGTCGCATCGACGAAGGGGACGAACAACGACGTGCAGATGTTCGGCAAGATGATGATGGGCGAACACCATGCGCTGCGCGTTGCCGGACTGGACTTCGCGAAGAAGGCGAACATCACCCCCGCGGCGGCCGCGAACGACACGACGAAGGCGCAGCTCGAGCACGCGCTCGCGACGCTGAACTCGACGCCGAAGGGTGCGGCGTGGGACAAGGCGTACATCGATGGCGAGGTCGCGGTGCACCAGTCGGTGCTCGACAACGCGACGGCGGCGCACAACGCGACGCAGAACGCCGACCTGAAGGCGCTGCTCGAGAAGGCGTCGCCGGTGATCCAGAAGCACCTCGATCGGGCGAAGGAGATTCAGAAGAAGCTGACGCCCGCGACCTGACCGCGGAGCAAATGGGATCGAACGACGCACCACGATCCGGAGACAACGCGCGCGGGGGGAATGATCCCTCGCGCGCGTCTGCATCCGCGCCGCGCCCGCCGGGCCCGGCGAAGGGAGCAGCGGAACGTGCCGCTGCACAGGACATCGCCAACACCGGCGCCGCGCAGCGGGCCGCGACCAACGACGCCGCGACCGATCGCGGCGGCGCCAACGATGCGGTCAGGCCCGCCGTCGACGAGCGCCTCGTGCTGATCGACGGCTCCAACGTCGCGCACTCGAGCGAAGGGGAGAAGGCGCGCCTCGCGAACATCCTCCTCATCGAGGAGAAGATCCGCGAGGATGGGATGGAGCCGATCATCGTCGCCGACGCGGCGCTCCGTCACCAGATCGACCGGCGCGGCGACTACGAGAAGCTGGTCGACGACGGGAAGATCAAGCAGGCGCCGGCGGGGACGGACGCCGACTACTTCATCCTCTCCTTCGCCCGCGAGCTCGGGGCGTCGATCGTCTCCAACGACCGCTACCGCGACCGGATCGCGCGATACCCCGAGGTCGAGGAGCGCATCATCCGCTACATGATCGTCGCCAACGAAGTCGTGCTCGAGCGCCGCGGCCGGCGCCGCGACTGATGGCACCGTTAGGCAGGACGCGGGCGCCGGGCGCGCGATGCTGAGCGCCGTCCTCCTCGACGTCGACGGAACGCTGATCGACAGCAACGAGGCCCACGCCCGCGCCTGGGCCGACACCCTCCGCGATCACGGCTGGTCGGAGATCACCTGGCAGCAGATCCTCCCCCTCATCGGGATGGGAGGCGACAAGCTGCTGCCGCAGGTGACGGGGATCGAGATCACCTCGCCGCGGGGGAAGGCGCTGGCGAAGGAGCGCACCGAGCACTTCCTCACCGCCTACGCCCCGACGATCCGCGCCTTCCCGAA
>DASSZC010000092.1:0-3020 GCA_035702925.1 Gemmatimonadaceae bacterium
CACGTCGCAGACGACCAGCGTCGCGTCGGCCGCGGCGAGGCTCGCCAGCGCTGTCGCGCCGTCAGCTGCCGCCTCGACCTCGTGGCCATCCTCGCGCAGGATGAGCGAGATGGTGTGACGAAGTCCCGGCTCGTCGTCGACGACTAGAATCCGCATCCCTGCCTAACGCGCTCCCTTCGCGACGGCCTGCGCATGCGGGGCCAGCGCGCCGGCATCGGGCGCGCTGACCGGGGTGAGCGACGCAGCGGCCATCGGCAGCAGCACATGGAAGGCGGCGCCGCCCTCGCGCGCGCGCTCGACCCAGATCGTCCCCCGCAGGTCGTCGACGACCCGGGCGACGATCGCCAGGCCGAGCCCCGTTCCCTGCCCCGGCTGTTTCGTCGTGAAGAAGGGGTCGAAGATCCGCTCCGCGTCCTCTTCGGCGATCCCCGGTCCGCTGTCGGCGACGACGATCTTGAGGATCGCCGCCGGCTGCGTCGTCTCCAGCCAGTGCCGCACCCGCGGGGAGAGGCGCCGCGGGACCCATGCCTGCGGCGGGTCGTTCTCCCGCCTGACGACGCTCTCCTCGAGCTCCCCCGGCTCGACCCGGTAGCTGACGACGGCGAGCTTGCCGACCCTCTCCATCGCGTCGGCGGCGTTGAGCAGCAGGTTCACGAGCATCTGCTCGAGCTCGTGCCGCTCGCCGCGGACCAGCGGGACTTCGTCGTCGAGGGTGAGCGCGAGCTCGATCCGGCGGAAGACGCCCTGGTCGGTGAGCAGGCGCGCGATCGAGGTGATCGTCTCGTTGACGTCGACCCGGTTGCTCGTGTTGCGTCGCGGGCGCGCGTAGTCGAGCAACCCGCGCACGATGCGGTCGATGCGCGCGCTCTCCCGCTCGAGGCCATCGAGCACCTCCGCCGCCCGCGGATCCCCGGCGCTGCGGGTGCGCAGCAGGTGCGCGTAACCGATGATCGCGCCTAACGGGTTTCCGATCTCGTGAGCGACGCCCGCCGCGAGCCGGCCGATTCCCGCCAGCTTCTCGGCGCGGATGCGCTGGACCTGCTCGGCGAGCAGGTGGTCGGTCATTCTATTGATGCTGGCGGCGAGCGTCGCGAGCTCGCGGGTCGACGCATCCGGAACGCGACGCGTCAGGTCGCCGGCCGCGATCGCCGACGTCGCGTCGACCGCGAGGGCGAGCGGGCCGGCGACGGTTCGCTTCAACTGATGAGCGCCGAGCGCGACGAACACCGCGACGTCGCAGGCAACGAGGAGCACCAGCCAGAGCCCGCCGAGCCCGGAGTCGATGTACCCCCAGAACAGCACGACGCTGGCAACGGCAACCATCAGCGCCGCTGCTGCCAGCAGCCCGAGCCCGACGAGCAGCTCGGCGCGCAGCGAGGTGCGCGCCTCCAGCGGCCTGGTCGCGGTCGCGGCGGTGGTGAGGGGGGGAGCCATGTCCTGTGAGGGACGATAGAACGAGTGTGCCGTTACAGTTGGCGCGCACCCGCGATCGTGTGGCGGGCGCCGAGTCGGGGAAACGAAAAAGGGGGCCGGGCGTTAGCCCGACCCCCTCTCTCACTACGATTGTATTACTTGCAAGCCGGCTCGCCGTCGCCAGCAGTCGTCACGAGCGTGTTGTTCGTGTTGACCGCGATCTGGCAGGTCTTGCCAGCAACCTGGCTGTGCGTGACCGTCGCCGACCAGTAGCCCGCGCCAACCGCGATCGTCGGGGTGCCGACGCCCGTCGACGGGCGGAAGTTCAGGTTCGCCGCCGAACCCTCGTAGCGAACCGAGTCCGCGAAGAACGCCTCTTCCGCGGTGACCAGGTTACGCAGGTCCGACTTCATCGCGGCGATGTACGCCTTCTCCTTCGTGTTCGCGAACTTCGGAATCGCGATCGCGGCAAGAATGCCGATGATGACGACGACGATCAGAAGCTCGATCAGGGTAAAGCCCTTGCGCGTGTTGCGAAGCATTGGATGCTCTCCGGTTCTGGGGGGATTCAGGACCTCACGACCAACTTCGGCAGTGATTCCGGAGCCATGGTAAGGCAACGGGCATACCAGACTGGCCCAACGGCATAACTCATTGTGGTACAACGACTTGTTATTCTATGGCCCGCTCGCGGCCCCGCCGGCGGCTCCGGCGTTCTGCGAGGGGTGCCGCACAACGCCCGGCTTCTGCATGGCCGCTTTCGGGGCTGCCGGATAGGCGCTCGGCATCGGTCCGACGGGCCCCCCGCGGCGCACGACCGCGCGGATCGAATCGACCTCGTGAAGGAGCCGGCGGTAGCTCCTCACCTCCGCGCCACGCGCCACGCCGCGCATCGCCTGGGCATGCGCCGCATCGAGCTGCCCCAACTGGAGGAGGCACCGCGCATACGGCCCGAGCGCAAACCCAGCCGCCGTATCCGTCGTCGCGAGGGCCCACTTGTACAGCGGGATCGCCCGGTCGCATGCGCCCTTCTTCCTGTATTCCTCGGCCATCAGGAAGGGGGGGATCGGATCGTATGGAAAGAGACGGATCGCCTTCCACATCTCCTGCTCTCCTTCACCCTTGTAGCCGTTCGCGAAGAGCCACGCGCCCATGATCTGGTGGGCGCGGTAGCTGTCCGGCGCGTCGTGCACGGTCGCGGGAAACAAAGTGTCGTTGTCGCGCCAGACGATCTGGCGGAGAGCGCTGCGGGTGAAGCCGAGCACCATCACGACGGCGAGCGCACCGGCGGCGACCACCCGCAGGCGGCGCTCCGCGCGCTGCCCGGCGGGTATCGCGGCCCACAGGCGCCAGCCGATCGCGCCGACGGTCAGCATCGCGCCGACGCTGGGGAGCATCATCGTCCGCTCGGCGAGGATGAAGCCAGTTGGAACGAGGAACCCGCTCACCGGGAGGATGGCGAGGATCGTCCACGCGATCCCGAAGGCCACGTCGTTCCAGCGCCGCTTGATCGCCACCCAGAGCGTGCCTGACGTGACGACGAGGGCGAGCAGCCCGGGGAGCTGCTCGCTGCTCATCCCGATGGCGAAGGGGATCATCGGCGGCGA
>DASSZC010000173.1:0-4471 GCA_035702925.1 Gemmatimonadaceae bacterium
GCCCCGGCCCGGCCGGAAAGATACTGCCTATGCCTTCGTCGTGCTCGTCGGAACTCGGAACTCGAGCTTGGTGCCGTCCGCGTGGACGTCGACCTCGATCTCGTCCCCCTTCTGGAACTCGCCGAGCAGGATCTTCTCCGAGAGTGGATCCTCGATGAAGCGCTGGATCGCCCGCTTCAGCGGCCGTGCGCCATACTGCTCGTCGTACCCCTGCTTGGTCAGGAAGACGGACGCCGCCTCCGTCAGGCGGATCGTCAGTTCCTCCTCGGCCAGCCGGCGCCGGACGTCCTTCAGCATCACGTTCACGATCTGCGCGATGTGCTTCTCCGACAGCGGGTGGAACACGATCACGTCGTCCAGCCGGTTCAGGAACTCCGGGTTGAAGACGTGGGTCAGCTCCTCCTTCACCTTCTCCGCCATCTTGTCCCAGTCGCGGACGTCCGCCGAGGCCGAGAAGCCGAGCGTGCGCCCCTTCACCAGGTCGCGCGCACCGACGTTCGACGTCATGATCACGACCGTGTTCTTGAAGTCGATGACCCGGCCGTAGTTGTCGGTCAGGTGTCCCTCATCCAGCACCTGCAGCAGAATGTTGAAGACATCAGGGTGCGCCTTCTCGATCTCGTCGAGCAGGATCACGCTGTACGGCTTCCGCCGCACGGCCTTGGTCAGCGTCCCGCTGTCCTCGTAGCCGACGTATCCCGGAGGGGCGCCGATCAGGCGCGACACCGAGAACTTCTCCATGTACTCGCTCATGTCGACGCGGATCAGCGCCGACGCGTCGGCGAAGAGGAACCGCGCCAGCGAGCGCGCCAGCTCCGTCTTTCCGACACCGGTCGGACCGGAGAAGATGAACGACCCGATCGGACGGTTCGGGTCCTTCAGCCCCGCGCGGCCGCGACGGATCGAGCGCGAGAGCGCCTTGATCGCCTCGTCCTGGCCGATCACCGACTCGTGCAGCTCGTCTTCCATCCGCAGCAGGCGGGTGGTCTCCGCTTCCTGCAGGCGGGTGACCGGGATCCCCGTCCAGCGGCTGACGATGAAGGAGATCTCCTCCTCGCCAAGCACCGGGCGATGCGACTGGCGCCGCTTCTCCCACTCTTCCTGCTTCTTGCGGATGTCGCCCTGGAGCTCACGCTCCTTGTCGCGCAGCGCCGCCGCCTTCTCGAAGTTCTGGTCGCGGACCGACGCTTCCTTGTCGAGCGTGATCTTCTCGAGCGATCCCTTCAGCTCCGCCACCTCCGGCGGCGGCGCCTGCGCGGCCAGCCGCGCCCGCGCGCCCGCCTCGTCGATCACGTCGATCGCCTTGTCGGGGAGGAAGCGATCGGTGATGTAGCGCTCCGAGAGCTTCGATGCCGCGACCAGCGTCGTGTCGGGAATCGTCACGCGGTGGTGGTCCTCGTACTTCTTGCGCAGACCCTTGAGGATCTCGACCGTCTCCTCGATCGAAGGTGGATCGACGATCACCGTCTGGAAGCGACGCTCGAGCGCGCCGTCCTTCTCGATGTACTTGCGGTACTCGTTGAGCGTCGACGCGCCGACGCACTGGAGCTCACCGCGCGCGAGCGCGGGCTTCAGCATGTTGCTGGCGTCGATCGCTCCCTCGGCCGCGCCGGCGCCGACGAGCGTGTGCAGCTCGTCGATGAACAGGATCACGTTCTTGTTCTGCGCGATCTCGTTCATCACCGCCTTGAGCCGCTCCTCGAACTGGCCGCGGTACTTGGTGCCGGCGATGACCGCCGCCATGTCCAGCGAGAGGACGCGGTTGTCGCGGAGCGACTCCGGGCACTCGCCGTTGGCGATGAGCTGCGCGAGCCCCTCGACGATCGCCGTCTTGCCGACGCCGGGTTCGCCGATGAGCACCGGGTTGTTCTTCTTGCGGCGCGTCAGCACTTCCATCACGCGCTGGATCTCCTTCGCGCGGCCGATCGTCGGGTCGAGCTGACCCTCGGCGGCGAGCTGGGTGAGATCGCGGCAGAAATGATCGAGCGCCGGGGTCTTCGACTTCTTCTCACCCTTGGGCGCTGGCGCCGGGGCCGGGCCGCCGCTCTGCGGTGCCGCGGACGCAGTCGCGCTTCCCGCCTGCGGCATCTCGGTGCCGAGCAGGCGCAGGGTCTCGGCGCGCGCGGCGTCGAGGTTGACGCCGGCGTCGGTCAGCACCTGCGCGGCGATTCCCTTCTCCTCGCGGAGAAGACCGAGCAGCAGGTGTTCCGTGCCGACGTAGCTGTGATTGAGCTCCCGCGCCTCGCTCATCGCGAGCTCGAGCACCTTCTTGGCGCGCGACGTGTACGGGAGGTCGGGGCCCGCCGCCTGGGCGGCTTTCCCCTTCTTGACCGTCTCCTCGATCTTCTGCTGAATGTCGTCGAGGTCGACGCTCAGATTCTGGAGCACAGCGGCTGCCACGCCCTCACCCTCGCGGATGAGACCGAGCAGGATGTGCTCCGTGCCGACGTACTCGTGATGGAGGCGCGCAGCTTCTTCGCGCGCCATCGCGAGTACTTTACGAACCCGCTCGGTGAAGTTGTAGCCGTTCATGGTCGCCTCACGCGCGGATGACCAGTGTCACCCGTTGGAACCCGCCTCGCTCGCCAGCGCATCACGCACATATCGGGCACGTGCCTGGGCCGCTTCGCTCTCGTTGAGCGTGCGTCCCTCGACGTACGACAGGTGCGCGGGCTGAGAAAAAACCAGGAGCTTGTTGAGTGTGTATACACTCAGGCCGGAAATCAGTTTCAGACCTACGGCCAGGCGTACGCCGCTCAGATAATTCATCGCCTCGTCGAACGTGAGGCTGCGGGCGAAACGAAGAGTGCCATAAGCGCGCCAGAGCTTGTCCTCGATAATATATCCGGCATCGCGCTGCAGCACCCGCCGTGCTTCTTCTTCCTTCTCGATCACCCGACGCACCACGTGCACGAGCTGGTCGATCAGCTCATCCTCGGAGCGCCCCAACGTCGTCTGATTCGAGATCTGGAAGAAGTTCCCCACCACCTCCGATCCCTCGCCGTACAGACCGCGGTACGTGAGGCCCATCTGCTGAAGCCCCGTGAGCACGCGCTGAATCTCCTTCGTCAGCACGAGCCCCGGTAGATGGATCAACACCGAAGCACGCATTCCGGTGCCCGTGTTTGTCGGACACGCCGTCAGGTAGCCGAATTCCTGGTGGTACGCGTACGGGACGCGGCTTCCCAGCTCCCGGTCGAGGACCGCGGCGCGCTCGTACGCCTCGGGCAACGCGAACCCCGACCGGATGGATTGCAGGCGAAGATGATCCTCTTCATTGATCATGACGCCCAATCCGTCGCCGAGAAACACAGCGGACCCAGCCTTGACCGGATGGCTCGCGTCGAGCCCCGCCAGCTCCTTGCTCACCAGGTGTCGCTCGTGGAGCAGCATCCGATCCTGCGCCTGGATCTCGTCGAGGCGGAAAAGGAACGCGCCGGCGAGCGACGCCGAGGCTCCCGCCGCCTCGCGCACCTGCGCGAGCACGCGCAGCCTTTCCCCCTCGCGCGCACGGGAGGTGAAGGCGAAGCCGTCGACGTTCCGCGCCAGGCGGATGCGCGTCGAGAGCACGATGTCGGAGTTCGTCCCCGACGCATCGAGCCAGCTGACGCCGCCGTCAGGGAGGAGCGAGAGGTCGATCGTCACTGGTCGAGCACCCGGATCTTGTCGCGCAGCTCGGCGGCGAGCTCGAACTGCTCGCTCTCCACCGCGCGGCGGAGGCGCTCCCGCAGCTCCCCCCGAATGCTGTCCTGCTCACGGCGCTCCGGCTCCGGCGCGTCGTAGGCGCGCCCGACATGCCGCGAATGCCCGTGAACCCTGCGCAGCAGCTCGCGCAGGCTCCCCTCGAAGGTCGTGTAGCAGCGCGGGCAGCCCAGCCGTCCTGACGCCCGGAAGTCCTTCATCGACGCCCCGCAGAAGGTACAGCGCCCGATCTCGGCCGCGGGAATGGCGGTCTGCTGCTGCACGTCGGCGAGGAACTGGCCCAGCGGATGCTGGGGCAGCCCACCGCTCGTCTCCACTCCCTTCTCCGCTGCGCACTTCTCGCAGAGATCGAGCTTGGTGACGGCGTTGTCGACGATCTGGGTGAGATGCACAACGGCATCCCGCTCCTTGCAGCTATCGCAGATCATCCAGCGACCACCTCCGTGACGTCGGCTTCGCCGAGTCGCCCATCTTCGAGTGCCAGCACCCGGTTCGCGCGTCCCGCCAACGACCGGTTATGAGTCACGACGACAATCCCCACCGATGCGTCCCGCGCCAGCGTCGAGAAAAGGTCGTGCAGCCGTTCGCTGTTGAAGTGGTCGAGGTTGCCCGACGGTTCGTCGGCGAGCAGCACCGCGGGCTCGACCACGAGCGCCCGCGCCACCGCGGTGCGCTGTTGCTCCCCACCAGACAGCTCGGCCGGCCGATGGTGCATGCGTCCGGCGAGCCCCACCCGCTCCAGCTGAGTCGTGGCGCGCTGTTGCGCCTC
>DASSZC010000226.1:0-2104 GCA_035702925.1 Gemmatimonadaceae bacterium
GCGCGACAAGGGATTCTGGGCGAAGATGAAGGAAGCGCTGCGGGCGTGAGCAACCAGGGCGAAGGACCGACGCGCGCCGCGGGCGCGATGTCGGCCGGCGGCGACCGGGCCGCCTGGCGCGCGGTCCGCGTGCGGCCGGCGGGGGATCGCGCACTCGTCGCGGCGGCGCTGTTCTCGGCGGGGTCGCAGGGAGTCCACGACGACGGTCCCGCGCTCGTGACGCACTTTCCCCCGGCAACCGACCTCGGCGCCGTCTGCGCCGCGGTGCTCGACGCCGACGCGGCGGCGACGATCGACATCTCCGACGCGCCGGACATCGACTGGACGGAAGCGTGGAAGCATGGCGTCGGGGTCCAGGAGGTCGGGCGCCTGACGGTCGTGCCCCCCTGGCACGCCGAGGGCCGCGATCCGTCGACGACGATCATCATCGATCCGGGGATGGCGTTCGGGACGGGCGAGCACCAGACGACACGACGCGTGCTCGGGCTCATGCAGGAGGTAATCCGGCCGGGAGACCTCGTCGCCGATCTCGGCGCGGGGAGCGCGGTGCTCTCGATCGCCGCGGTCAAGCTCGGCGCGGCGAGGGCGGTCGCGATCGAGATGGATCCCGACGCGATCGAGAACGCGGAGGAGAACGTCGCGCGCAATGGAGAGAGCGATCGCGTCACCGTGATCGAGGGCGATGCCGCGCTGCTCCTCCCGCTGGTCGCGCCGGTGCGCGTCGTGCTCGCGAACATCATCTCGTCGGTGCTCGTCGAGCTGCTGCCGTCGATCCACGCGGCGCTCGCCGAGGGCGGGCAGGCGATCCTGAGCGGGATCCTCGTCGACGAGCGCGAGCACATGCTCGACGTGCTCGCCCACGACTGGCGGGTGGAGGACGAAGCGCGCGAGGGGCAGTGGTGGAGCGTCGCGATCGTTCGCCGTTAGGCAGCGCCGTGACCGACGCGAAGGGACCGGTCGCGACCTTCTTCGCCGCCGAGCAGATCGTCCCCGGGGCGACCGTCTCCCTCGACGAGGACGCCGCGCATCACGCGCGGGTGCGGCGGCTCGACGTCGGGCACCGGGTGAGGCTGCTCGACGGGGCGGGGACGCTCGGCTGCGGGACGCTCGTCCGGCTGGCGAAGTCGCAGATGCACGTCGAGGTGGAGAGCGCGGAAGCGATCGAAGCACCCCCCGCGGTGCACATGCTCGTCCCGGTGGCCGACCGCGACCGAATGCTCTGGCTCGCGGAGAAATGCGCCGAGCTGGGCGCGGCGAGCTGGCGGCCGGTGATGTGGCGGCGCTCGAAAAGCGTCTCCCCGCGCGGCGAGGGGATGACGTTCCAGGCGAAGGTTCGGGCGCGGATGATCGGCGCGCTCGAGCAGAGCGGCAGTGCCTGGCTGCCGGCGATCTATCCGGAGGCGACGGTCGAGCGGGCGATCGCCTCGGCGCCGCGCGGTGCGCACTGCCTGCTCGATGGCGCCGGCGATTCGATGCCGGCGACGGAGATGATCGCCCCGCTCTGCATAGCGGTCGGACCGGAGGGCGGGGTCGATCCGGACGAACGTGAGCTTCTCGTAAGCGCTGGATGGTTGCCGGTCGCGATCGGGCGAAGCACTTTACGCTTTGAGACGGCGGGCGTGGCCGCGCTGGCGATCGCGCGTGCCGCGCTCGACCGAGCGTAGGACGAAGCGCCCACCAATTCCCCCCGGAGCACGGTGGCTGAGAACTGCCTGTTCTGCCGCATCGTTCGCGGCGAGATCCCGGCGAAGATCGTCGCCGAGAATGCCCAGTGCGTCGCCTTCCGCGACATCAACCCGCAGGCGCCGACGCACGTGGTGATCGTGCCGCGCGAGCACGTCGCCTCGCTCAACGAGGCAAAGGACCCGGCGATGATCGGCCGGCTCGCGCTGATGGCGACCGAGATCGCGCGCAGCGAGGGGATCGCCGACCGCGGGTACCGCACCGTCGTCAACACCAACGCCGAGGCGGGGCAGTCGGTGTTTCACCTGCACCTGCACCTGATCGGCGGGCGGGCGATGGGATGGCCCCCGGGATGAGCGGCCGCAGCTGCCTGACGGCGCACGGCGCGACCGCGCTGCCCGCGGCGGCCTTGGCCGCGGCG
>DASSZC010000160.1:0-3069 GCA_035702925.1 Gemmatimonadaceae bacterium
AACGGCCGTGTCGGTCGCGGCCGTCGCGGGGACGGCGTCGAGTCGGCGCTTGTAGTTGAGGACGACCCCGCTCCACGATGGGACGCGCACCCCCCAGTCGGAGCGGTTGTCGATCCCGAAGCGCACCTCGGAGTCGAGCCCGGGAATCGTCGCGGCGACGGAGTCGGTCTTGTTCTCGACACCGTTAGGGATGATGAACGCGGTCGTGGTCCGCACGTGGTCCCCGGCCGGAACCGTGCGGGCAGTGCTGCCGACGGCGTACGGGATGCAGGCGGTGGCCAGGCTGCTCGCGAGGGCGGTGGTGACGAGGGTGGCGAAGAACGTCGGGCGGCGCATGGTGCTCTCCATTGAGGACGAGAGCAATGTGCGGCGCCCGACGCAGGAGCCCTATACGTCGACTGACGTAGCGTCGCTGTCAGTGCGCATCGACGACCGCCGCGCCGGGCTTCGGGCGCTTGAGCAGCAGCACTGAGGGCGAGACCACGAGGAAGGTGATGAGGAGCAGCATCCACGCGTCGTTGTAGCTGCGCATCGCGGCCTGCTGCATCACCTGTCCGTTGATCGCCGCGAGCGCTGCGTTCTTCGCGGTCATGAGGTCCATCCCGCGGCCGACGAATCCCGCGGTGAGCATCTGCAAGCGCTGGTCGGTGACCGGGCTCCCGGCAACGACGCTGCTCACCAGGTCTACGCGGTGGATCTGGATGTGGGTGTTCACGTACGTCGCGAGGATCGCGATGCCGAACGCGCCGCCAAGCTGGCGCGACAGGTTGATCAGTCCCGACGCCTGCTGCGCCTCCTGCGGCTTGAGGCTCGCGTAGGCGACGTTGTTGATCGGCGCGAAGAGGAAGCCCAGCCCGAAGCCGCGGATGATGAGCGCGGCGCGAACGTCGGTCTCGCCGGCCTGCGTCGTCAGGTGGCCGAGCTTGTACATCGAGACGAGGAAGAGCGAGATCCCGATCGCGATGAGGATGCGCGCGTCGGCCTTCGGCTTCTTGCCATTGAGCAGGAAGCCGGAGAAGAGCGCGGTGGCGCCGGTGGCGAGGCCGCCGGGAAGCATGGCGAGGCCGGTCTCGGTCGGCGTGAAGTGGAGAATCCCCTGCGCGAAGAGCGGGAAGATGAACACCCCGCCGTACAGCCCGAAGCCGAGCGAGACGAAGAGGAAGATCGATGCGGCGAGCTGCCGGTTGTGGAGGACGCGGAAGTTCACCACCGGGTGCTTGTTCCGCGACGACATCTCCCACCAGACCATGGTGACGAGACAGATCCCGGAGATGATCGCGAGGCGGAGGATCAGGTTGTCGGAGAACCAGTCCTTCTGGCTTCCCTCCTCGAGCACATACTGCAGCGCGCCGATGCCGACGGTGAGCAGCCCGATGCCGAGCCAGTCCACCTCGCCCTTCTTCGCCTTCTGGTCCGGTGGATCGTGGAGGAAGGTGCCGACGAGGAAGATCGACGCCATCGCGATCGGCACGTTGATGAAGAAGCACCAGTTCCAGGTGTAGTTGTCGGTGATCCACCCGCCTAACGTCGGGCCGAGGGTCGGCGCGACGATGATGCCGAGAAGGAACACCGCCTGGACGAGCCCCTGTTCCTCGAGGGGAAAGATCTGGCGAAGCGTCGCCTGCGCGGTGGACAGCAGCGCGGCACCGCCGGCGCCCTGCATGATGCGCCAGAAGACGAGCTCCCACAGCGAATGCGAGGTGCCGCAGAAGAACGACGCGACGGCAAAGAGGATGATCGAGACGACGAGGTAGCGCTGGCGCCCGAAGCGTTCGGTGAAGAACGCGGTCATCGGCAGGAAGATGACGTTCGACAGGATGTAGCCGGTGCTGACCCAGCCGATCTCCTGCTGCGTCGCGCCGAGGTTTCCCGCCATCTGGGGGAGCGCGACGTTGACGATGGTGGTGTCGAGCACCTCCATGATCGCGGCGGTGATCAGCCCGAGGAGGATGAGCCAGCGATACTTGTCGACGTGCGCCGCGGCGGCGGCGCGCATCGCCGCCGAGCTGCGCGGAGTGGGGGCGGCGGGTCGGGGTGGACCGGCGGGAGTGGGGAGCGTTTCCGCGGAGGTACTCATCTAGGCGAGCAGTCGGTCTCAGGTCGTCGGTCAGGAAGGACGAAAGCTAGCGGGTTAGTGACCCGAAGGTCACTAACGGGGGGCGGCTTTGCGCTGTTCCCGGACCCCGATTTGTGATTTTCGCACCCTCGCTGACCGGCCGAGGCCGCCATCGCCGGCCTAACGGCGGACGGACGTGACGATCATGGTGGCGAGCGTCGCGTAGGCGCGGTCGAAGTGGTGGTCGCCGGGGAGGGCGCGGCGCGTGATGAGGGCGGGATCGGCGTCGCGGCACGCGGAGCGTACTTCAGCACTGCCGTAGACGCAGAGCATCGGACGGCCGCGAAGCTTCTCGAGCTCGGGGGCGATCGCGAGGTCGGACCTCCGGTGGATGTCGTGGAGGAGATCGGCGAAGTGGAACTGGAAGGAGGCGCCAGTGCCGAGACCGAGCATCGCGAGCAGCGAGACATGCGACGCGACGTCGGCGGGAAGACGGCTCGCGGCGAAGGGGAGGATGTTGGCGCCATGAGAGTATCCGGCGAGAACGATCCTACCGCGGTGCCACTCCGCGGCGTAGTGGCGGGCGATGCGCGCGACGTCGCTCGCGGTCTCCTCCGGGGTGCGCCGCTGCCAGAGGTACGACCGGGTGTCGAGCGCGACGACCGCGATCCCGCTGTCGGCGAGGACGCGCGCGATCTGCCGGTCCAGCTCCGCGAACCCTCCATCGCCGGTGAGGAAGACGGCGAGCACATCGCCCGGGCGCCCGGCGGGGATCTCGGTGAGCGGCAGCCCGCGGACCGATGCGTCGCGGCGATCGGCTAGCTGGGCGCGCAGCATCACGGGCGTGAGACACGCGAATGCAACGAGCACCGCCGCGGGGGCGAGGCGGTCCGCGAGATGGAGTGCGCGTCGGACGACCGGCATCGTGGTCAGCGGGCGAGGACCCCCCGCAGCCCGCGCGAGATCAGGATCGACACACCGGCTAGTGCGCGCGGCAAGGCGAGTCCGCCGGG
>DASSZC010000329.1:0-8370 GCA_035702925.1 Gemmatimonadaceae bacterium
GGCGGCTTCGATTACGTCGTGTACGACTTCGCTCCCTGGCGGGGGCCCCCCGGCGGCGGCGAGATGGTCGACGCGATCAGCGATGCCTCATCGCGCGCACTGCTCGTCGAGGCGCAGCGCTTTTCGCTTCGCCTGACGCGCAGCCGGTTCCGCGAGGCCGCGGTGCCAGCGATCGTCGTGGTCTATCGCGTCGCGGCGCCCGCGATTCACGGGACGAGCCGGTAGCCCTTCCCGTCGTGCCGGACCCGCCCCCACGCGACGGTCGCATCGTGCTCGAAGATCAGCAGCCATTCGCGCTCCGCCGCGTCGGCCAGGATGCGACGCTTGCTCTCGAGCGTGACCAGCGGCTCGACGTCGTAGCCCATGATCCACGGAAGCGGGACGTGCGCCGAGGTGGGCATGACGTCGGCGAGGAAGAGCGCGGTCTCTCCATCAGACTCGATCACGACGCTCTGGTGGAAGGGCACGTGTCCCGGGGACGCGATGACCCGGATCCCGGGCACGATCTCGCGCTCTCCCTCGATCAGGTCGAGCACACCGGCGTCGCGGAGGGGGATGAAGTTCGGGTTGAAGTAGCTCGCGGCCGTGCGCTCGTTCGTGTGCGTCGCGTAATCGAGCTCACCGCGCTGCACGACGTAGCGTGCGTTCGGAAACGCCGGCCGGATGACGCCCGCCTCGTCGCGGAAGGTGTTGCCTCCCGCGTGGTCGAAGTGCAGATGCGTGTTGATGACGAGGCCGATGTCATCCGGACGGATGCCGAGCGACGCGAGTCCGTCCTCGAGCGCCGTCCGCCCGCCAGTGCCGGCGTTGTCGACGCCGTAGATGTCGACGAACTTCTCGTTTTCCTTGTTCCCCAGTCCGGTGTCGACGAGGACGAGCGCCGACGGATGCTCGACGAGCAGGCAGCGCATGCCCAACTGGATGCGATTGCGCTCGTCGGCCGGGATCTGCCGCTCCCAGAGCGGCTTCGGCACCACGCCGAACATCGCCCCGCCATCCAGGCGCAGCCCCCCGGCCTGGATCGCGTGCACGTTCAGCGATCCGACCTTGCGGGACTGCAGCTGCGGCGTGGGGGGAGTCATCAGCCTCGCCGGTGGACGTTAGGCACTGCCGCCTCGCGCGCTCGCACCGTCAGGCGGTGGTGTCGCGGGTGACGGGCATCGGCATGGCCGGTGGACGGCGCGGGCGGCGGCGGACGCCGCGATTTCCCGCGAGTCGCTCGAGGTGCGACCAGGTCGAGCACTCGTGATCGCTCGCCGCCGAGCGCAGCATGCGAAGGAGGCAGTGCGCGGTGGCGAGCGCGTCGCCCCCGGCGCGGTGGCGGCCGTCGATCTCGACGCCGTAATGGTTGGCGACCCAGTCGAGCGACTTCCGCCGCAGCTGCGGGAGCACCGCGCGCGCGAGGCGCACCGTGCACAGCCGCCGCCCCTCGATGCGCCTCCCGGTCGCCCGCGCGACCTCGGCGGAAACGAAGCGCCAGTCGAATGCCGCGTTGTGGGCGACGAAGATCGTCCCTTCCATCCGCGACAGCAGCTCCTCGCAGACATCGCGGAACTTCGGCGCATCCTTCACCATCTCCCAGCTGATGCTGGTGAGCGACGTGATGAAGGGGGGGATCGAGCGCTCCGGATTGATCAACGTCTGGAAGACGTCGCGGATCTCACCGGCCTCGACTCGCACCGCCGCGATCTCGGTGACGCGGTGCCCCGCGTCCGGGCTGCCGCCGGTCGTCTCGACGTCGACGACGGTGTAGCTGAGACAGTCGAGATGATCGGGATCGGCGACGGAAGCAGCACCATTGTCCGCGGCCGCGCCGTATTCCGCGGCGCGCTCGCGCACCGCGCGCGGCGCGTCCGGCTCGGCGGCCTGCGGCGCTCCACTGGCCGCCCCTGCCAGCCGCCACATGCCGTCCTCACCGCGCGCGAACTCGCGGCGTCCGGCGAACAGCGCCGCCGCCATGTGCTCGGCCACCGGCCCCGGCACCGCCGGGAGCTGGCAGACCGACGCGATCAGCGACGCGGCGGTTGCCGGACCAGCGGCGAGGAAGTCGCTCGCCCGCGTCGCGAGCAGCGACTCGGCCGGCCGCGTCGTCACTCCGCCTAACGGCAATGGGTACTGGCTTCCGCTCTGCCGGGTCATCCCCATGGGTCGTCGCGCTGGACGGGACAGGTCATGCACCGCGGGCCGCCCCCGCCGCGGACGAGCTCCGAGCCCTCGAAGACGATCACCGCCCGCTCGTCCTCGCGGATGCGGTCGCCCCCGGTCAGGAAGTCGTCGGCGGTGACCAGCCGGAATCCCATCTTCTGCATCTCGCGAAGCGTTCCCTCCGAGCGATGGTAGGAGAGCACCACCCCCGGCCGCATCGCGACGAAGTTGCACCCTGACGCCCACTGCTCGCGCTCCTGCATGATCCGCCGGTCGCCACCGCAGAAGATCGGTTCCATCGGCAGCCCGACCGACTGGAGCGCCGCGAACACGTTAGGCATCTCGTGGACGTGGTGCTGCCCCTTGCGCCGGTGGAGGATGCGCAGCCGCTCCGGCCCGATGAAGTGCGGGGGAAACAGCACGCACAGCTCGCGATCGACCTGGGTGAAGATCATGTCGAGGTGGATCGCCGTGTTCTCCTTCGGCATGACGACGACGATGACGTCGGTCACGCTCGTCTTCTGGAATAGCAGCTCGGTCAGGGTGTCGATCGCCGCCGGGCTCGATCGCTCGCTGAACCCGATCATCACGGTGTCGTGACGGATCGGGTGGACATCCCCGCCCTCGAGGGTGTAGTTCACCCGGCGCTCGATCGAGCCGTCGTAGAGAATCCCCTTGTTCTGGAGCACGGGGTGGGAGAGGAAGAGCGCCTTCATGATGAGCTCCTCCGACCAGCGGATCCCGTAGCGCATCGACCCGATCAGGACATGGTCCTCGAGGACCATGGCGACGTCGCGGGTGAAGAAGAGGTTCGGCAGCGCGGGGAGGACGTAGCCATGCTCGTTGAGCGCGGTCGCCAGCGGTCCCGCCTCCTCCTCGCGCCCTTCGATCAGCATCTGCACCAGCGACTCGGCCGGAAGGTCGGCGATCTCGCGGGCGAGCGGCTCGGAGGGAACGATGTCCATCGTCTCCTTCACGAGCAGGTCGCGAACGTCGCGGTTGGCGAGAACCTCGGTGAGGAGCCCGCGCACCGAGTGCACGTTGGCGAAGCGCTCGACGATCGCCACGAAGCGGCGGTGCTCGCGGCGCGCCTCCTCGTGGTCGATGATGTCGTCGTAGAGGTAGTCCTCACGCGTCGTCGGGGTGACGGCGAGGAGCTCCGGACCGGGGGTGTGGACCAGGACGCTTCTGAGGCGGCCGATCTCCGAGCTGACGTGAACTGGCATTGGCCCCCAAGATACCCGACAGGACACCAAAGGGGCCAGCCCGGAAGGGCGGACGCGCAGCGCCGAGACCGTTAGGAACGCTGGCCTCGCGCACCCGTGCCCGCTAACTTGTGAATGAATTCACAAGCCCGCGCCCGATTGAAACGCATCGCCGATTCCACCGTCCGCAGACTCTCCCTCTACCTCCGCTTCCTCGAGGACTTCGAGCAGCGGGGACTGGAGACGATCTCCAGCGACGAACTCGCTCGCCGGGGGGCGACCACGTCCGCCCAGGTCCGGAAGGATCTCTCCTTCTTCGGTTCCTTCGGCAAGCGCGGGCTCGGCTACTCGGTCCCCGAGCTGACGAGCAGGATCCGCGAGATCATGGGACTTGCCCGTGAGTGGCGGGTGATCATCGTCGGCGCTGGAAAGATCGGTGCCGCGCTCGCGCAGTACGGCGGCTTCTCCCAGCGCGGATTCCACATCATCGCCGTCTACGACAGCGCGCCGGAGAAGGTCGGGCGGAAGTGGGATGGCCACGTGATCCGCGACGTGCGCACCCTCGAGCGCGACACGGCCGTCGAGCCGCCGGACATCGCTGTCCTCGCCGTGCCCGCGGAAGCGGCGCAGGAGACGCTCGACCGGATCGCGAAGGCGGGGATCAAGGCGGTGCTCAACTTCGCACCCGTTCAGCTGCAGGCGCCGGCGGATGTCACCGTGAAGACGGTGAACATGGCGATGGAGCTCGAGGGGCTCTCCTTCGCCCTCACCAACCGCGAGTCGCCCGACTGATCGTCAGGCGCCGCTTCGCCTGACGATCAGAGGGAGTCGAGCAGGTCGTCGATCGCCTTCGACGCCGCGTCGGGCATCGGCGCCCCGGCGACCACCCGTTGCAGGATGTCCACCGCCTCCTGGGCGAGGTCTTCCGGATGCTTGCGGTCACTGCTGAAGCGCACGATGTGACCGAGGAGGATCGCCGCGAGCCCCGAGCCATCGCCCTCCTCTGACGCCGACTCGCGCTCGGCGTCCTCGAAGCTCGGCACGCTCGCCTTCCACGGCTCATCCGGCTCGCTGCTTTCCGTGAGGCGCGCCGCCGGCACGAGGGCGACCAGCCGTCCCTGGATACCAGGCTCGCCCTCGAACGCGAGCAGCCCGACGAGCACCGGTTCCTCGAACAGCTTCAGCGCGACGAGCCGCTCGATCGACTCACCGGGCATCGCGCAGCGCGCGACGAGGCGGCCGTCGATGCGCGCCGCGAGGCAGACCCCGTCCGGCGCGCGATCGTCGGGGAGCGGGGCGACGCTCACCTCGAGCGGGGTCGCAGTCGCGACGAACACCGTGCTGGCCGGCAGCTCGTCGTCTGCTTCCTCGCCATCTTCGTCATCGCTCTCTTCGCCATCGAAGTCATCGGCGAAGCTCTCGATGCCCTCCTCGTCCTCGTCTTCCTCGTCCTCGTCGTCGTCGTCGTCCCCTGACGACCCGTCGCGCTCGGCGTCGTCGCCCTCGTCGAGGTCGTCGAAGTCATCCGGCTCATCGTCGGGCGAGCGCCCGTGTCCACTCAGCATCGTCGACCCCTCCTCTGCACTCTCTGCAGCGACTCGTGCATCTCTCACGCCGCGCGCCGTCTTCGACGCGCGGCTGCGACCCTTCCTCGCCTAGCGGCGCGCGGCGCGCCCGCGCTTCCCGACGTTCTTCTTCGCCCGTTTCTTCTTCGCCGGCGCCCGCTTCTTCTTCGGCGGGGCGAGGATCGAGCCACGGCACTTGGGCGAGCCGCAGAGGCACTTGTAGAACTTCTCGTCCTCCTCGTTGTGCTCTTCCGTGCGCTCGTACTGGTAGTCGTAGGCGATCTCCTCGCCCGGACGGATCGTGCGCAGCGCATAGATGAAGATGCGCTTCCCCTCGATCACCGCCTCCGCGTTCGGGTCGCACGAGTGGTTGATGAACTGCGCATCGTTGCCGTTCACCGCGCCGTCGATGATCTCCTTGTCGTCGACGATGAAGAGGAAGGTGTGATGCCGCTTCATCTTCTCGTCGTCGTACCGCCGGTCGGCCTCGTCGTTGTCGATGTGCTCGCCGGTGTACTCGATGATGCGCTGCCCCTTGCGAATCTGTCGCGTCGCGAATGCGCCCCTGCCCTGGATCCCCGACTTTCGCAGCGCGAACGGCTGCCCCTTCACTGTAGCCACTTGTTCAGCTCGATGATTCGTGTGGGTGATGCTCGCGTCAGACCACCGACGCGGATTGAATGCGGCCGCGGCACTCGCCGAACCCGATGCGGACGTGGCCCTCGCTCGCGCACTCTCCGCGAATGATCACCTCGTCTCCGTCCTCGAGGAAGCCGCGCGTCTCGTCGCCGATGCGCAGCGGCTCGGCGCCGCGCCGGGTGAGCTCGAGCATGCAGCCGAGGGAATCGCGCGTCGGTCCGGAGATGGTGCCGCTGGCGAGCAGGTCTCCCGAGCGCAGGTTGCACCCGTTGCTCGCGTGGTGGGCGACCATCTGCGCGGCGGTCCAGTACATGTCGGCGAACCGCGCGCGGCTCACCCGCTGCGGCGCGACTCCCTTCTCCCGCATCGATCGCGTCCGCAGCGACACCTCGAGGGCGATGTCGACCCCGCCCCGCGCACGGTCGTCCTCGTCGTCGAGGTACGGGAGGGGCGCGGGATCTCCTGCCGGCCGCACCGCCGCCGGGACGCGATAGGGCGCCAGCGCTTCCATCGTCACCACCCAGGGCGCGACCGTCGTCGCGAAGCTCTTCGACAGGAAGGGTCCGAGCGGCTGATACTCCCAGCTCTGGATGTCGCGGGCCGACCAGTCGTTGACGAGGCAGAGTCCGAACAGCTGCTCCGTCGCGTCGTGCATGGACAGGCGTTCGCCGAGGACGTTCCCCGTCCCGATGAACGCGCCGACCTCACACTCGTAATCCAGCGCGCGGCTCGGCTCGAACACCGGGGCCGGAGCCTCGGGCGGCTTGCGCTGTCCCATCGGCCGGCGAACGTCGGTCCCGCTGGCGACGAGCGATGACGCGCGCCCGTGATACCCGATCGGCACGTACTTGTAGTTCGGGAGCAGCGGATTGTCCGGTCGGAACATGCGGCCGACGTTCGTCGCGTGATGAATCGACGCGTAGAAATCGGTGTAGTCGCCAACGCGTGCCGGTACCAGCAGGTCGGCGTCGTCCATCGGGACGAGCAGCTGCTCGGCATCACCCGCCGCCGACGATCCGGCGGCGAGCAGGCTGCCTAACGCGACACGAAGCGCGCGCCAGGCCGGCCGCCCGAGCGCCATCAGTTCGTTGAGCGCCGTCGCGGTGCACGCCTTCGCCGGGGCAGCCGCGTCGCCGGAGAAGTAGCCGAGCCGGCACGCCGCGCTGACGTCGAGGATCATGTTGCCGATGGCGACGCCGATTCGCGCGACTTCCCCCGTCCCCGCCCGGCGAAAGACGCCGAAGGGCAGGTTCTGGATCGGGAAGTCCGTCCGCCCGTCGTTCGCCGACTCGACCCACGAGCGGCGCTTCGGATCATGCGTGCCGTCGATTTCCGGGATCACAGGAGCCCTAACGCTTTGAGGTCGGTGACCGGCTCGCGGAAGGAGCAGGAGCCGAAGCCGGTGATCGAGCGCGTGCGCCCGGCGCGCAGCGAGGCGATCTTGAAGGCGCGACCGCGCCAGACGACGGCTTCGTCGGTCGCGGTGAGCGCGACCGGATCGCGCTCCTCGAGCGCCGCGGTCACGTCTTTCTGCCCTCCACCCTCGCGGGCAATCATCGTCGCCAGCAGGACGTTGAGGAAGCCGAACATCGTTCCCTGTTGTGCGCCGTCCTCGTAGCTCAGGCGATATTCGGCGCGCAGCGGGTGGTGCAGCCCGGCGGTCGCCTTGAAGATGATGTCGCGCTCGACGCAGCGGCGGATGAAGCGAGCAACCTGCTGCGCCGTCGGGAACGCCTCCGGCGTCGTGCCCCCGGTCCGCACCTTCGCCCGCACCCCCGCCCCGCGGATCGCGTCGAGGAGGGGGGCGGGATCGTCGGAGATCGGGATCTCGACGAAGATCGCCACCCCAGAGGTGAGCGACGCGCTCGGCATCTCGCGCGGCGTCGCCGCCCGTGTCTCGACGGTGTCGATCATCCCCCGTCCGCGCTCACGCTGGTTGAAGGCGGCGATCGTGTCGCGCATCACTGGATCGAAGGCCCCGGCCAGCACCGACAACGGCCACGGGTTTCCCTCGACCGTGGGCGGCGCCTCGCGGGCCCACTCGTCGAGCCGTGTCGCCGGCAGCACGAAGCGGCCGAGCATCCACGCATCAGGCTCCTCGCGATGCGCCGCGTACTCGGTGACCGCGGCCTTCATGTCGAGCGCCGCCGGGGGAAAGAGTCCGGCGTAGTCGACCGCTTCGGCGAGGAGGGTGAACAGCGCTTCCTTCATCGCGCGTTGACGTTGTAGCGTGAGAGAATCGCCCGCACCGAGTCGAGGGGAATTGCCTCGACGGTGTGGCCGCGCGCCGTCGTCGACGTCGCCATGAACAGCGAGTTGTAGATCGCTTCCTCGGTCGCCTCGACGACCGCTTCGTAGAGCGCGGAGGTCTCGTCGTTGGCGAGCTCGGTGGTGCTCAACGTCGCCGGGCCGGTTCCCGGCGCCGGCGGCTGCTGCCGGCGTCGCACAGACGGCGCGGTCGAGAAGGCGATGACGTAATCACCGGATCCGTTCGAGGCTGACGATCCGGTCCGCCCGAGCCCGAGCAGTGCCCGTGAGGCGAGGCGACGCAGGTTCCGGTCGGAGAGCGGCGCATCGGTGGCGACGACGATCATGATCGAGCCGTCGCCGCGCTCCCCTTCCACCGCATCGCGGAACGCGTAGTTGCCGAGTGCGCGCCCGACAGGCGCACCGAGCACCTGCAGCACGCCGCCGAAGTTGCTCTGCACGAGGACGCCGACCGTGTGACCACCGAGCGCCACCGGCACCACTCGCGACGACGTGCCGATGCCGCCCTTGAATCCGAATGCGATCGTCCCCGCCCCGGCGCCGACACT
>DASSZC010000473.1:0-2699 GCA_035702925.1 Gemmatimonadaceae bacterium
AGCCGCCCCGGCCATCGTCGCCGCCCAGGCATCGGCGCCGGCCCCGCCGAACCCGAAGCCCGCCCTCGCGGCGGTGAAGCGCTCGCCGTCCGACGTCCTTCCCTTCAGGGCATCCGAGACGACGCTGCCTAACGGGCTGAAGATCATCGTCGTCCCGACGGGGTTCCCGAACATCGTCTCGATCCAGATCCCGGTGCAGGCGGGGTCGCGGAACGAGGTCGAGCCGGGGAAGAGCGGGTTTGCCCACTTCTTCGAGCACATCATGTTCCGCGGGACGAAGGCGTATCCGCCGGAGCGCTATCGCCAGGTGATGGACCACGCCGGGGCGCGGCACAATGCGTCGACCAGCGACGACAAGACCTGGTACTACGCGACCTTCGCCAAGGAGGACATCGAGCCCGTCCTCGCGATGCTCGGCGACCAGTTCCAGAACCTCGATTACAGCGAGGCCGACTTCAAGACGGAGTCGCGAGCGGTGCTCGGCGAGTACAACAAGAACGCGGCGAATCCCTTCTTCAAGGTCTTCGAGACGCTGCGCAAGACCGCGTACCGGACGCACACCTACGGGCACACGACGATGGGCTTCATCGAGGACATCGAGAACATGCCCAACCAGTACGCGTACTCGAAGCAGTTCTTCGATCGCTACTACCGCCCGGAGAAGACGACGATCATCATCGCCGGCGACGTCGACTCGGCGCAGGTCGTCCCGCTCGTGCAGAAGTACTGGGGGCGCTGGAAGAAGGGGAGCTACGTCTCGAAGGTCCCGCGTGAGCCGAAGTCGACGGCGACGCGTTATGCGCACGTCGACTGGCCGACGCCGACGAGCCCGATCGTCGCCGTCGCCTTCAGGAACCCGGCATTCTCGGAGACGAATCCCGACAACGCGGCGATGGACATGGTCTCCGACATCTGGTTCGGCCAGACATCGGACATCTACAAGAAGCTCGTCGTCGACGAGCAGAAGGTCGACGTCCTCAGCGCGAGCAACAGCAGCAATCGCGATCCCGAGCTGTTCTCCGTCTTCGCGCGCCTCAAGGACGCGAAGGATGCGCCGTACGTGCGCGACGAGATCCTTCGCACCATCGCCCGCGCGCGCAGCGAGGCGATTCCCGCCGGGAAGCTGGCCGACGCGAAGTCGGCGGCGCGCTACGGCTTCATCCGCACCCTCGACAACACCAACTCGATCGCGGCGAGCCTCGCGCAGTTCGTGCACTTCCGCCGCTCGTACGCGACGCTCAACAACGCGTACCGGCTGTACGAGTCGTTGACGCCTTCGATCATCCGCACGACCGCCGCCCGCTACTTCACCGACCAGAACATGGTCGTCGTCACCCTCGCCAATGGCGCGCTCCCCGCCGCGGTGACGGTGCAGCCAAAGCTGGCGACGCTGATGCCGTCGACGAAGGCCGGTGCGAGCAACGCCGGCGCCGAGCGTGCCGCGCTGAAGGCGAAGATCGACTCCGTCATCAACGCCGCGATGGGCGGGCCGCCGGCGACGATGTACGACTTCGACATCACCCTGCAGCAGTCGCAGCTTCCCGAGCTCGAGCTGAAGCTCGCCTTCGTCAACGCTGGCTCGGCCTACGACCCGCCGGGGAAGGAGGGGCTCGCCGCGCTGACCGCGGCGATGATCGCCGAGGGTGGCTCGAGGCTGTTCACGATCAACGAGATCAATGCCGCGCTCTATCCGGTGGCCGGAAGCTTCGACGACCGGACTGACAAGGAGCTGACCACCTTCACCGGCCGCATCCACCGCGACAACTGGCACAACTTCCTCCACATCACCCTCGACCAGCTGGTGAAGCCCGGCTTCCGCGACGAGGACTTCAAGCGGCTCAAGGAGCAGCAGCTCACCTCGCTGACGCAGGATCTCCGCTCGAACAACGAGGAGGAGCTCGGGAAGGAGCGGCTGCAGGCCGATGTCTTCGCCGGTACGCCGTACGCCCATCCCGCGTTAGGCACGGTCGACGGGATCAACGCGATCACCCTCGACGACGTCAGGCGCTTCGCCGCCGGGCATTACACGCGCGGCAACCTGATGATCGGTGTGAGCGGCGACGTGCCGAAGGGGTTCCAGGAGGTGATGCGGGCGATCCTCGGCGAGCTCCCGGCCAGCGGTGCGCCGACGACCCGCGTCGCGGTGAGCGGGGCGCGGCCGTCGGGGTTGAACGTCGAAATCGTGAAGAAGGACACGCGCTCGGCCGCGATCTCCTTCGGGCTGCCGATCAGCGTGACGCGAGGGTCACCCGACTTCGCCGCGCTCTCGGTCGCGCGCTCCTGGCTCGGCGAGCATCGGCAGGGCGGGAAGCTGTACGACCGGATCCGCGAGGTTCGCGGGATGAACTACGGCGACTACGCCTACATCGAGGCGTTTCCGCGTGGGATGTTCCAGTTCTTCCCCGACCCGAACACCCCGCGCAGCGCGCAGCTGTTCGAGGTCTGGATCCGCCCCGTCGTGCCGGCGAACGCGCAGATGGCGCTCCGCATCGCGACCGCCGAGCTCCAGCAGCTGATCGACAGCGGGATGACGCAGGCCGACTTCGAGAACACCCGCAACTACCTGATGAAGAACGTCTACGTCATGACGCAGACGCAGGACCAGCAGCTCGGCTACGCCCTCGACGCGAAGTGGTACGGGACTCCGGAGTTCACGAGCTACATGCGCGGTGCGTTAGGCAGGCTGACGCTGGCCGACG
>DASSZC010000390.1:0-3383 GCA_035702925.1 Gemmatimonadaceae bacterium
TGAGTAGTGACTCGTGACGGTTACCTTTTCCCTCATTGCTTGGCAATTTCACAAGTCACTCCCCCGGCACGTTCACACCTCACAAGTCACTATTCGCCTTGAGAACCCCGTCCCCCGTCTCGTCCGGCTTCACGACCGGCACTGCGGTTCCGCTGTTCTGGTGCCGCTACGGCACACCGGGGGCGCCGCCGTTGGTCGTGCTCCACGGCGGTCCCGGGGCGAGCCATGACTACCTCTTGCCCCAGATGCTCGAGTTGGCGAAGGGGCATGAGCTGATCTTCTACGACCAGCGCGGGGGTGGGCGGTCGAAGACGGATGATCGGGAGCCGATCACCTGGCGGACGCAGGTCGAGGATCTCGAGGCGGTCGTCGCGGAGATGGGGCTCGAGACGCCGGCGATCGTCGGGTATTCGTGGGGGGGGCTGCTCGCGCTGCTGGCGACGATCGAGCGGGCGGCGCGGGGGGCGGCGCTTCCCTCGCTGCTCGTGCTCATTGACCCTGCCCCGCTCACTCGGCAATATCGGGAGCGATTCGAAGCCGAGTTCGCTCGGCGGCAGAACGGCGCGGAGATCAGGGGGATGCGGGAGGAGCTGGCCGCGTCGGGGCTTCGCGAGCGGGATCCGGACGGGTACCGGCAGCGCGCGTTCGAGCTGAGCGTCGCCGGATACTTCGCCGATCCGAAGCGGGCGCGGGACCTGACGCCCTTCCGGGTCACCGGCCGGGTGCAGCAGTCGGTGTGGGAATCGTTACGCGATTTCGACGTCGTCGGGCAGTTGCGCGGGATTCGCCTGCCGGCGCTCTTCCTCCACGGGCGGCAGGATCCCATTCCCGTCGAGTCGTCGGAGGAGGGGGCACGCGCCCTCGACGCGCCGCTGGTGGTGCTCGAGGACTGCGGCCACGTGCCGTACGTCGAGCAGCCGGGGGCGCTGTTCGCGGAGATCGACGCCTTCCTCGCGACGAGGGGGTAAGGGGAACGTCAGGCAGCGCCACGGCGGACATCGAGCGAGGGGACATGAGCGGCTACGAAGACCGCGGGCGTTCGGAGATCACCACCACCGAAATCGACGGGAAGAGTCTCGGCGTCTCGATGCGCATCATCTTCGATGGCATCGAGCACGTCGGCCGGCTCTGGTTCGCCGAAGAGGGGTGGGACGACGATGGGATCCCCGACCGCGGTGCCTTTCCCGGGCGGACGCGCGACGAGGTGATCGCCCTCGGCGCGAGGCTCGGACCGCAGGAGCTGGCGCAGCGCTACCGCCGCGCCCAGTCGGAGAAGCGCCGCTTCCACAGCCTGCGTCGCGTCACCGACGAGATCCTGACCAGGATCCGCTACCTGAACCAGGTCGGGATCTCGATGCGTGCCGGCCTGCTCGACGTCGAGGGCGCGGCGCAGGAGCTCGAGCTCACCGAGCGGCAGCTGCACGAGCTGGTGGACCGTCTTCGCCCGACCGCCGGCGTCGAAGACGACGAGTAGTCGGCGGCAGCATGGATTCCCGGACCGCCGCGCACGTCCTGTCGCGGATCGCCGCGCTCCTCGAGCTCTCGGGCGCGAACACCTTCAAGGCGCGGGCGTACGAAGGCGCGGCCCAGGCGCTGCGCACGATCGACACCGATGACCTCGCGCCCCTCCTCGCGAGCGGGGAGCTGGCGAAGCTCCCCGGTGTCGGCCCCGCGACGTTAGGCGTCGTCCGTGAGCTGGTCGAGACTGGGGAGTCGGCGTACCTCGAGCGGCTGCGAGCGAGCATCCCGGAGGGGTTGCTCGAGCTCCTCAGCCTGCCGCGGCTCGGCGGGGCGAAGATCCACGCCCTCCACGAGGCGTTAGGCATCACCTCGCTCGACGACCTCGAGCGCGAGGCGCTGAGCGGCGGGCTGGCCGCGGTGAAGGGGTTCGGGCCGAAGACGGTCCAGGCGATCCTGAAGGGGATCGCCAGCCTCCGTGACGCCGGGAACAAGATGCGGATCCCGGCGGCAATGGTCGAAGCGATCCGTATCCGCGCGGCGGTCGCCGCGCACCCGGACGTCGTCCGCGCCGAGATCGCCGGCTCGGTGCGCCGGAGCGTGGAGGTCGTCGGCGACATCGACGTCGTCGCCGGCTGCGACGACGACCCGGCGGCGGTGATGGCGTCGTTCGCCAACGCACCCGGCGTCCGCCGCGCGACGCGGAAGGATGCCGACACGACGACGATCACCTACGTCGACGGGACCTGCCTCGACCTCCGCTGCGTCAGCGACGACCGCTTCGCCCTCGCCTTCTGGCGGATGACGGGGAGCGAGGCCCATGTCGCCGCGGTCAGCGGACACGCGGCGCGCAACGGCTTCGCGTTAGGCGGCGACGTCCTCCGCGACCGCGCCGGGCGTCCGATTCCGATCGCCGACGAACCGGCGCTCTACGCCGCGCTCGGACTCCCCTTCATCGTCCCCGAGCTGCGCGAGACGGGGGAAGAAGTGAGCGCGGCGGCGGCCGGTGTCCTTCCCGACCTCCTTCGAGAGGAACAGCTGCGCGGGGTGCTCCACTGCCACACCCGCTACTCCGACGGCAAGGCGAGCGTCGCCGAGATGGCGGCGGCGGCGCGCGAGCGCGGCTGGAGCTGGATCGGGATCTCCGACCACTCGCAGGCCGCGTTCTACGCCGGGGGACTGAAGCCCGACGAGGTCCGCCGCCAGCACGACGAGATCGACGCGCTGAATGCGTCGCTCAGCGGCGCATTCACAGTCCTCAAAGGGATCGAAGCCGACATCCTCGCCGACGGTCGGCTCGACTACGACGCCGAGCTCCTCGATAGATTCGACTTCGTCATCGGCTCGATCCATTCGCGCTTCGCGATGGAAGAGCCGGCGATGACGGAGCGCGTCCTTCGCGCGCTCGACGACCCGCATCTCACCGTGCTCGCGCATCCCACAGGGCGGCTCCTCCTCAGCCGCGACCCCTACGGCATCGACATCGACGCTGTCCTCGAGAAGGCCGCCGAGCGCGGCGTCGCGGTCGAGCTCAACGCCGACCCGCATCGCCTCGACCTCGACTGGCGACAGCTGCACGCCGCCAAGCGCCGCGGCGTGACGATCGCCATCGGCCCCGACGCGCACTCGACCCGCGGGCTCGACAACACGATGCTCGGCGTGGTGATGGCGAGAAAGGGGTGGCTCGAGGGAGCGGACGTCCTCAACACGCGCGATGTCGAGGGGGTGCGGCGATTCGCGCGGCACGGGCTGCCGGGGGGAGCGCGCTGATGAAGAAGGGGTCAGGGGGCAGGGGTCGGGGGTCAGGGACCGCGGCAGCTGCGAAGGCGAAGCCGAAGTCCAGGCCGACGGCGAAGAAGTCGCCGCGCGCCCGGGCCAGGGGCAAGCCGCGTCTGGCGCGCGATCCGGAGCGGGCGGCGCGGTTG